>NZ_JBVHVT010000019.1:0-115999 GCF_055564695.1 Streptomyces sp. NPDC029014 | reverse complement strand
GTCGGCGGAGACCACCACCGTGTGGGACACCCCGGGGGTGTTGTCCACGAAGTTGGTGATCAACCAGTTCAGGTTCTGTGCCGCCTGGCTCATCGAACTCAACTAACGCTCCTGCTGGTAAGTGGGGTCGATGTGGTAGCTGCCGGTCGCCGGGCCGTTGTTCCCGGCCTGGCGACCCTGCTGGATACCGCGTCGGAGGTTGGTCAGACGGCCCCGGACCTCGTCCGGTGCGCGCGAGACCTGGGGACCGGCCTGAGTGTCGGTCTGCTGCTGCGCAGTGCCGGCCACGAGGTTCGCCCGCGGTACCCGGCGGGGCAGCCCCGAAGTGGTGATGCCACCGGCGGCGGGCTGGCGCACGCGCTCGGCCTGGCGCATCAGTTCGTCGTTCGGCGAGGACCGCCAGCTGACGGTCGGCGCGCTGCCGTTCGCCGTCTGGGCGGAGTCGGCCGAGGGCTCCTGGCCGCGCTGCGGCTGCGACTGCTGCGGCTGCGACTGCTGCGGGCGCTGGCGCGGAGCCGGAGCGGGGACCGGGGCCTGCGGGGCGGCCTGCGGCTGCTGGTAGCCGGACGGCGCCTGCCCGGACGGCTGCGGGCCGTCCTGCGGGTACCAGTTCGACTCCAGCGTGTCGAAGATCGGGCTGCGCTCGCCGCCCGGGCCACCGGCCGGCGGCAGGGCCTCCGGCTGAGGGGCCTGCGGCAGCTGCGGTGCCTGCGGCGCCTGCGGCGGCGGCGGGAAGCTGCCGACGCCGGGGCCGCCGGGACGCGGGGCCTGGAACTCGGGGCGGGCGAACTGGCCGGTGGTGGACGGGTCCATCGGGCCGCGCACGTCGGGACGCTCGAACTGTCCGGTCGTGCTGTTGCCGCCGGCCTGCGGGCGCGGGCCACCGAAGTCCGGGCGCGGGAACTCGGCCGTGGAGCCGGGACCCGAGAGCTCGTCGTGGCCGCGCGGGACCTCCTGGCCGCCGGGGCGGCCAGGAGCGGCGCCCCAGCTGGTGGCCTGCGGGCCGCCGGCGGACGGAGCACCGGCACCGCCGGCACCCGGGAGCTCGGGGCGCGCGCCGCTGTCGCGCGGCGGCAGCTGCGGCCGCGGGCCGCGCTGGGCCGGGGCCTCGGGTGCCTGGCCGAACGGGGCCTGCCCGGCGGGGGCGCCGGGCTGCGGCGGCTGCGGCCGCTCGAAGCCGTTGCCCTGCGGGAAGCCGGCCTGGCCGGAAGCGGAGGGGGCGGCTGCGGGCCGGCCCTGCGGAGCACCGGCGGGACCGCGGCCCGGCAGCGGGCCGTTGCCGCCGAAGGAGCCCTGACCCTGGCCGGCCGGGGCACCCGGACCGGCCGGGGCGCCGGGCGCGCCGGGACCACCGTGGCCGCCGGGCATGCCCGGCATGCCGGGGCCGCCCTGCGGACGGCCGCCGGGAGCACCCTGCTGCGGACGACCCGGGAGACCCGGCGGACCGCCGGCCGCGCCGGCGCCGCCCTGCTGGGCCAGCGCGGCGCGCTGGCCCATGGCCGCGGCCACGCCGCTGCGCTGGGGGCCGGAGCCCACGGGCTGGCGGGCACCGCCCGGGCCGGAGCCCTGGCCGGCGGAGCCGCCGGGGCCGCCCTGCTGGCCCGCGGCACCCTGGCCGCCGGGGCCGCCGGGCTTCTTGCCGCCCTGGGCGACGTCCACCGGGAGCATGACGAGGGCCGTCGTACCGCCGGAGTCGGACGGGCGCAGCTGGATGCGGATGCCGTGTCGCAGGGACAGGCGGCCGACCACGAAGAGGCCCATGCGGCGGGAGACAGAGACGTCCACGGTCGGCGGCGCGGCGAGCCGCTCGTTGATCGCGGCGAGGTCCTCGGGGGAGAGGCCGATGCCGGTGTCGTGGATCTCGACGAGCACGCGGCCGTCGGGCAGCGCGTGACCGGTGACCTTGACCTTGGTCTGCGGGGAGGAGAACGAGGTCGCGTTCTCCAGCAGCTCGGCGAGCAGGTGCACGAGGTCGTTGACGACGCGGCCGGCGACCTCGGTCGCCGGGACCGCCGCCAGTTCGATGCGCTCGTACTGCTCCACCTCGGACGCCGCGGCGCGGAGCACGTCGACGAGCGGGACGGGGCGGGTCCACCGGCGGCCCGGCTCCTCGCCCGCGAGGACGAGGAGGTTTTCGCCGTTACGGCGCATACGGGTTGCGAGGTGGTCGAGCTTGAAGAGCGAGGACAGCTGGTCCGGGTCGGCCTCGCGGGACTCCAGTTCGGAGATGAGCGAGAGCTGGCGCTGGATGAGGCCCTGGCTGCGGCGCGAGAGGTTGGTGAACATCGCGTTGACGTTGCCCCGGAGGAGGGCCTGCTCGGCGGCGAGGCGGACGGCCTCGCGGTGCACGTCGTCGAAGGCCGCGGCCACCTGGCCGATCTCGTCGCGGGTGTGCAGGCCGACGGACTCCACGGACGTGTCGACGTCCTGCGGGTCGGACTCGGACAGCTGCTTGACGAGCTCGGGCAGACGTTCCTGGGCGACCCGGGTCGCGGTGTCCTGCAGGCGGCGCAGCGAGCGGATCATGGACCGGGCCATGACGAAGGCGCCGACGAGGGAGACGCCGAGGACGAGGAGGATCAGGGCACCGTTGATGATCGCGTCGCGCTGCGACTCGCTCTTCAGCTCACGGGCCTTCTGCTCCATGTCCTCGAGCAGCGTCAGCTCGATGACCTTCATGGCCTGGAGCTTGGTGTCGTCCGCGTCGTACCAGTCCATCCAGGACTTGTACGTCGTCTCCTTGGCGAACTGGTCCTTGGCGGACAGGACGCGGCGGGTGTAGTGGTCCGCCTTGCCGATCTCCGGGTTGCCGTCGCCGAGCGCGGCGAGGAGGTCCTCGGTCTTGCCCTGGTAGACGAGTTCGAAGGTCCTCTTCGCCTGGCTCTCGCCGCGGAGTGCGGAGAGCGCGTAGAGGCGGTCGTTCTCGGAGAGCGAGCCGGCCTTCTCGTTGCTGTCGGGCAGCGAGGCGGCGATGATCGCGCGCTGGATCGAGGCGTATTCCTTGGCGGAGGAGAACGCCGCCAGGGCACGGGTACGCTTGATCATCTCCGGGCTGGAGGTGGCCTGGGCCATGTCCTGGGAGAGCGAGAGCAGGGAGACGATCAGCGAGTTGTACTCGGTGACGGTCTGCTGGGCGCCGTTCTGGTACGCCTTCTTGCGGATCGCGTCGATCTCGGTGAGCTGACGGCCGATCTGCAGGACGTTGTTGCGGATCGACTTGAGCGTCTCGTCCTGGTCCTCCGTGGCGTCGACCTTGTCGGTCGCGGCGGCGAAGGACTTCAGGGCGGCGTCGGTCTGTCCCCGGACACCCTGGACGAGGCTGTCGGGCTTGCCCGACCTGTCGATCGACAGCGGACCCGCCGACTTGTCGCGCTCCTCCTGGAGGGCGGCGGCCAGGTTGGTGGCCTGACGCGTCATCGTCGTCAGCAGCTGCATGTGCTCGAGCTGAGAGATGTCGTTGAGCGAGTCGGTGATACGGAAGCCACCGAGCGTGGTGGCGGCGACGACCGGCAGGGTCAGCAGCGACACCAGTCGCGTGCTGATTCGCCAGTTCTGCATGTGCAGACGCGATCCGGGCCCGGCAGGGGCCTTCGGTATCGCAGTGTCCTTGTCGGCCGGCTCCTCGACCGCCACCTTGCCCTTGGACTTGCCCCGGGGCTTGATGCGGGAGGCCTTGCTCTTCACTCCCGAAGGGCCGGAGCCCGTGCCTTCGATGGCCGGCCCGCGGCCCTGGGCGTGCTGGGGCGATGAGCCGCGGTCGGTCCCGCCGCGCGGGTCCTGCTCCGCAGCAGCGTCCCCTCTGCCCTGAAGGGCCTGGGGAGACCCCTTGCCGTCCTTCTTGAATCGTCCCTGCACTAGCGTCGCAACCTCTGGACCAGGCGTCCCGCCGGGCGACCGGTGGGACGGTGTCGAGTCGTGGGGCGCTGTCGCAGCCCCATGGTGGTCGTCGGTGACCGGCGCGTCTCCCTCTTGCCACCGCCGCTCGGCGCGGTCTCGCGCCACCTGCGCGCCGGCTGTCTAGCGCGGCGGTCTCGCGCATTCCAGCACAGTGGCGGATCTCCAACAAGGTGCGCGCGCCACCCCCGTCGACGTTCGACGGAACGTAAGCGTCCGGCTACTTGCTGTGTGGTGCCTTTCAGGGCGAAACGGACTTACGCCAATCAAACGCAAGGGCCGCCAAGGTGTCCCAGTCGAGATGATCAGGAGCGGAATGGCTGCTTCAGTGGCGCAATGTCCGTTTCGCCGCCCTGAAATGACCGTCTGTTATGTCCGTATTGCCGGGTCGCTGGTGAGCAAACTCACATGGTCGAGCCCAATACTTCCCGGTTCAGGCCGCGAATCGGATGTTTAGCCTTGCCCTTTACAGGGTTGACGGAACCGACAACCCCACCGACAACCGAGCCGAGGGCCCGAAACTCCGATGAAGACGACGATGATGTTCCGCAACATAGCCAACCCGCGCCGCACCACCCTCGCGCACCTGAAGGACGCCGAGGACCTGCAGCAGCCCCAGGCTCCGGAGCACGCCGTCGAGCTGCCCACCCAGACCGCCAACCCGCGCCGCACCGTGCTGATGCACGCCCCGGCCGCGACCGTCGCCGAGTAGGGCGCAGCAGCAGCGGAGGAACGGGCGGCAGCGGCGCGCCGTCGCAGGGCGCCGGCAGGAACGCGGAGCCCTGCCGCCCGCCGCGTTAGCCTGGAGTCCGCAGACTCCAGCCAGCGGAAACACAAGAGGGGCAGGCGCAAGGCGTGCGCATCGCCAGGTTCTCGATCGACGGCAACGTCGCGTTCGGCGCGGTCGAGGGCGGCACCGCCCCCGGCGCCGAGGGTGAGCTCGTCCTCGACATCATCAAGGGCATCCCGTTCGCGGACTTCGAGCTCTCCGGCACGAAGGTCCCGCTGAGCAAGGTCCGGCTGCTGCCGCCCGTGCTCCCGAACAAGGTCGTGGCCGTCGGCCGCAACTACGCGGAGCACGCCGCGGAGCTCGGGCACACCGTCTTCGACGACCAAGGCCGTCCCGAGGCCCCCATCACCTTCTTCAAGCCCTCCACCTCGGTGGTCGGCCCGGGCGACCCGATCGCGTACCCGTCCTTCTCCCAGGACCTCCACCACGAGGCGGAGCTCGCCGTGGTGATCGGCCGCATGTGCCGCGAGGTCCCCCGCGAGCGCGTCAAGGACGTCATCCTCGGCTACACCTGCGCCAACGACGTCACGGCGCGCGACGTGCAGCAGCGCGAGCAGCAGTGGGCCCGGGCCAAGGGCTTCGACAGCGCCTGCCCGCTCGGCCCCTGGATCGAGACCGGCCTGGACCCGGCGGCGATCGCCGAGGGCCTGGCCGTCCAGTGCACCGTCAACGGCGAGCAGCGCCAGCTCGGCAGCACCCGCGACATGATCCGCTCCGTCGAGGACCTGGTCGTCCACATCACCGAGGCCATGACGCTGCTGCCCGGCGACGTCATCCTCACGGGGACCCCGGCCGGAGTCGGCCCCCTCAACGTCGGCGACGAGGTCGCCGTCACCATCGAAGGCATCGGCACTCTCACCAACAAGGTGATCAAGCGTGGCTAGCGCATCTCCCGTACGCGTACGGTTCTGTCCCTCGCCGACCGGCAACCCCCACGTGGGCCTGGTCCGCACCGCCCTCTTCAACTGGGCGTTCGCCCGCCACCACGGCGGCACGTTCGTCTTCCGCATCGAGGACACCGACGCGGCCCGCGACTCCGAGGAGTCGTACGACCAGCTCCTCGACTCGCTGCGCTGGCTCGGCTTCACCTGGGACGAAGGCCCCGAGGTGGGCGGCCCGCACGCCCCGTACCGCCAGTCGCAGCGGATGGACATCTACGCCGACGTCGCGAAGAAGCTGAAGGACGGCGGCTACGCGTACGACTGCTACTGCACCACCGAGGAGCTCGACGCCCGCCGCGCGGCCGCCCGCGCCGCCGGCAAGCCGTCCGGCTACGACGGCCACTGCCGCGAGCTGACCGCCGTGCAGCTGGAGGCGTACCAGGGCGAGCACCGCTCCTCGATCGTCCGCTTCCGGATGCCCGACGAGCCGATCACCTTCACCGACCTGGTCCGCGGCGAGCTGACCTTCACCCCGGAGAACGTGCCGGACTTCGGCATCCTGCGCGCCAACGGCGCCCCGCTCTACACGCTCGTCAACCCCGTCGACGACGCGCTGATGGAGATCACCCACGTGCTCCGCGGCGAGGACCTGCTGTCCTCCACCCCGCGCCAGATCGCCCTGTACAAGGCGCTCATGGAGCTGGGTGTCGCCAAGGGCGTCCCGCAGTTCGGCCACCTGCCGTACGTCATGGGCGAGGGCAACAAGAAGCTCTCCAAGCGCGACCCCGAGTCCTCGCTCAACCTGTACCGCGAGCGCGGCTTCCTCCCCGAGGGCCTGCTGAACTACCTGTCGCTGCTCGGCTGGTCCTTCTCCAAGGACCAGGACGTCTTCTCGATCGAGGAGATGGTGGCGAAGTTCGACATCCCCGACGTGAACGCGAACCCGGCGCGCTTCGACCTGAAGAAGGCCGAGGCGATCAACGCCGACCACATCCGCCGGCTGGACGAGAAGGCCTTCGCGGACGCCTGCGCCCCGTGGCTGCAGGCCCCGTTCGCCAACTGGGAGCCCGATGAGTTCGACGCCGAGGCCTGGGCGGCCATCGCGCCGTACGCCCAGACCCGCGTGACCGTCCTGTCGGACATCACGGCCAACGTGGACTTCCTCTTCCGCAAGGAGCCGGTCGAGGACCAGGCGTCCTGGGACAAGGCCATGAAGGGCGAGCCGGCGGCCCTCCTGACCACCGCCCGCGGCCACCTGGACGCGGCGGACTGGAGCGACCCCGAGTCCCTCAAGCAGGCCGTCCTGACCGCCGGCGAGGCCCACGGCCTCAAGCTCGGCAAGGCCCAGGCCCCGGTCCGCGTCGCCGTCACCGGCCGCACGGTCGGCCTGCCGCTCTTCGAGTCCCTGCAGATCCTGGGCAAGGAGCGCTCGCTGGCCCGCATCGACGCGGCCCTGGCGAAGCTGGCCGCCGCCGCGTAGGCGGTACGCGCCCGTCGTCCCGCAGGGGGCGGTCCCCGGTTCGTCCGGAGGCCGCCCCCTGCGGCGTTCTCCGTGACGGACTTCACCGTCCGGCCGTCGCGGGCGGGGGAGTCGGCGTAGCCTCGGCGGTATGCCGATCCGCGCCGTGCTGTGGGACATCGACGACACCCTGTTCGACTACACGGGTGCGGACACCGCCGGGCTGGCCCGCAGGCTCGCCGAGGAGGGCCTGGACGGGCGCTACGGGACCCCCGAGCAGGCGCTCGCCCGGTGGCGGGAGGCCACCACCAGGCACTGGGACCGCTTCGCGGCCGGCGAGGTGACCTTCCAGGGGCAGCGCAGGGACCGGGTGCGGGACTTCCTCGACGAGCCCGCGCTGGGCGACGCGGAGGCCGACGCCTGGTTCGACCGGTACGTGGAGCACTACAAGGCCGCCTGGACCGTGTTCCCGGACGTCGTGCCCGCCCTGGACGCCCTGGCGGGCCAGTACCGGCACGGCGTGCTCTCCAACTCCTCCAGCGCCAACCAGGACCCCAAACTGCGCACCCTCGGCCTGCGCGAGCGCTTCGAGGTGCTGGTGTGCGCCGCGGAGCTGGGGGTCAGCAAGCCCGAGGAGGCCGCCTTCCGCGCCGCCTGCGACGCGCTGGGGCTGCCGCCCGACGAGGTGGCCTACGTGGGCGACCAGCCGGAGATCGACGCCCGGGGCGCCCGCGACGCCGGACTGGCCGCGGTGTGGCTCGACCGCGACGGCGAGAGGGGGCCCGGACCGGCCGGCGTGCACCGGATCGAGGGGCTTGCGCAGCTCGCGGAGGTGCTGGCCGGGGATACCCGTTTTGGAGCACGGTCAGCCATCCGGTAATGTTCTTTCTGCGCCGCCGGGGCGGGCCGAAAGGCCGGGAGCCGGAGGAGCAGCCCGAAGGAAAATCCCCGCAAGGGATTGACTTCTGGTGGGGTATGGTGTAATTGGCAACACGAGGGTTTCTGGTTCCCTTATTCTAGGTTCGAGTCCTGGTACCCCAGCGCAGTGCAGCAGTAATCGCAGTGCTTTGCCCCCGTTGTGTAGCGGCCTAGCACGCCGCCCTCTCAAGGCGGTAGCGCCGGTTCGAATCCGGTCGGGGGTACAGATCCTTCCCGCGAGGGGTCCTGGGTAGCTCCCGGACATCTTGATGCAGGATCGCTAGGGCCCCCGTTGTGTAGCGGCCTAGCACGCCGCCCTCTCAAGGCGGTAGCGCCGGTTCGAATCCGGTCGGGGGTACTCAGGTTGGTTTAGACCACCTTGGGCTATGGTGTAATTGGCAACACGAAGGTTTCTGGTTCCTTTGTTCTAGGTTCGAGTCCTGGTAGCCCAGCGCAGTACAGCACACGCTGTATGGCACGCCCCCGTTGTGTAGCGGCCTAGCACGCCGCCCTCTCAAGGCGGTAGCGCCGGTTCGAATCCGGTCGGGGGTACGCACAGGAGAGGCCCTCCGCGTTCATCGCGGAGGGCCTCTTCGTCGTTCCGTGCGGGCCCGCCCGGCGTGCGGTGCACAAGGACGGGCCCGGAGGCGCGTGTTCGGACGTGTGCGGCGTCGTACGCGCCCCCGGGCCCGGGGGAAGGGGAAGGGGTCGGGAGGTCAGCCGGCGCGGCGCAGGGCCTCGGTCAGGCGCGCCGCGGCGTCGATGACGGCCTGGGCGTGCATCCGGCCGGGGTGGCGGGTCAGCCGCTCGATCGGCCCGGAGACCGACACGGCGGCCACCACGCGGTTCGACGGCCCGCGCACCGGCGCCGAGACGGACGCCACACCGGGCTCGCGCTCGCCGATCGACTGCGCCCAGCCGCGCCGACGCACGCCCGAGAGGGCCGTCGCCGTGAAGCGCGCGCCCTGCAGCCCGCGGTGCAGCCGCTCGGGCTCCTCCCAGGCCATGAGGATCTGCGCGGCCGAGCCGGCCTTCATCGGGAGCGTGGAGCCGACCGGCACCGTGTCCCGCAGACCGGACAGCCGCTCCGCGGCCGCCACGCAGATGCGCATGTCTCCCTGCCGGCGGTAGAGCTGCGCGCTCTCCCCGGTCACGTCACGGAGGTGGGTGAGTACCGGTCCCGCCGTGGCCAGCAGACGGTCCTCGCCGGCCGCGGCGGCGAGCTCCGCCAGCCGCGGTCCGAGGATGAACCGGCCCTGCATGTCCCTCGCCACCATCCGGTGGTGTTCCAGTGCCACGGCCAGGCGATGTGCCGTGGGTCGTGCGAGCCCTGTCGCCGCGACCAGCCCGGCGAGGGTGGCCGGACCGGACTCCAGTGCGCTCAAAACCAGAGCTGCCTTGTCGAGAACGCCGACGCCGCTAGAGTTGTCCATGAAACGATATTCACGTCTCACACTGTGAAACGCAAGTTCAATTTTTCCAAGAACCAGCGAGTCTGTATGTGCGGGTCCACGAACCACTGGGTCCGAGGCCGTCGTCCGGCACGTGGGGTACCGGCGATCGGCGCACCACATCTCTATGAAGCGCCGGCCGCACCGGCCGGCCGGAGGGAAAGCGATGGGTAGGACACTCGCGGAGAAGGTCTGGGACGACCACGTCGTCCGGCGCGCCGAGGGCGAGCCCGACCTCCTCTTCATCGATCTGCACCTGCTGCACGAGGTGACCAGCCCCCAGGCCTTCGAGGGCCTGCGCCAGGCCGGCCGCAAGGTCCGCCGTCTCGACCTCACCATCGCGACCGAGGACCACAACACCCCCACCCTCGACATCGACAAGCCGATCGCGGACCCGGTCTCCCGGGCCCAGCTGGAGACGCTGCGCAAGAACTGCGCCGAGTTCGGCGTACGGCTGCACCCGCTCGGCGACGTCGAGCAGGGCGTCGTCCACGTCGTGGGACCGCAGCTCGGCCTGACCCAGCCGGGCACCACCGTGGTCTGCGGCGACTCGCACACGTCCACGCACGGCGCCTTCGGCGCCCTCGCCTTCGGCATCGGCACCAGCCAGGTCGAGCACGTCCTGGCCACCCAGACGCTGCCCCTGGCCCGGCCCAGGACGATGGCCATCACCGTCACGGGCGAGCTGGCCGAGGGCGTGACCGCCAAGGACCTGATCCTGGCGATCATCGCCAAGATCGGCACCGGCGGCGGGCAGGGCTACGTCATCGAGTACCGCGGCGAGGCCATCGAGAAGCTGTCGATGGAAGCCCGCATGACCATCTGCAACATGTCGATCGAGGCCGGCGCCCGCGCGGGCATGATCGCCCCCGACCGGACCACCTTCGACTACCTCGCGGGCCGCGACCACGCCCCGACCGGCGAGGACTGGGACGCGGCCGTCGCCTACTGGAAGACCCTGCGCACCGACGAGGACGCCGTCTTCGACGCCGAGGTCGTCATCGACGGCGCCGCCCTGTCGCCGTTCGTCACCTGGGGCACCAACCCGGGCCAGGGCGCCCCGCTGTCGGCCAGCGTCCCCGACCCGGCTTCGTACGAGGACGCCTCGGAGCGCCTCGCCGCCGAAAAGGCCCTGGAGTACATGGGGTTGACGGCCGGGCAGCCGCTGCGGGACATCAAGGTGGACACCGTCTTCGTAGGCTCCTGCACCAACGGCCGGATCGAGGACCTGCGCGCCGTCGCCGACGTCATCAAGGGCCGCAAAGTCGCCGACGGCGTACGGATGCTGGTCGTCCCCGGCTCGGTCCGCGTGGCCCTCCAGGCCGTCGAGGAGGGCCTGGACCAGGTCTTCAAGGAGGCCGGCGCCGAGTGGCGGCACGCCGGGTGCTCCATGTGCCTGGGCATGAACCCCGACCAACTGGCCCCCGGTGAGCGCTCCGCGTCCACCTCCAACCGCAACTTCGAGGGGCGGCAGGGCAAGGGCGGCCGTACGCACCTGGTCTCCCCGCAGGTGGCCGCCGCCACCGCGGTGCTGGGCCACCTGGCCTCGCCCGCCGACCTGTCCGACGTCCACGCCACCGCCGGAGTCTGAACCATGGAAGCCTTCACCACCCACACCGGCCGGGCCGTGCCGCTGCGCCGCAGCAACGTCGACACCGACCAGATCATCCCGGCCCACTGGCTGAAGAAGATCACCCGCGACGGGTTCGAGGACGGGCTCTTCGAGGCCTGGCGCAAGGACCCCGAGTTCGTCACCAACCGCCCCGAGCGCGTGGGTGCCACGGTGCTGGTCGCCGGCCCCGACTTCGGCACGGGTTCCTCCCGCGAGCACGCCGTCTGGGCCCTGCAGAACTTCGGCTTCAAAGCGGTCATCTCCTCCCGCTTCGCGGACATCTTCCGCGGCAACTCGCTGAAGAACGGGCTGCTGACCGTGGTCCTCCCGCAGGAGACCGTCGACCGCCTGTGGGAGCTGACCGAGTCCGACCCGGCCGCCGAGGTGACCGTCGACCTGGTCGCCCGCCAGGTCCGCGCGGCAGGAATCGAGGCGGAGTTCGAACTCGACGACAACGCCCGGTGGCGTCTCCTGGAAGGTCTGGACGACATCTCCCTCACCCTTCAGAACGAAGCCGACATCGCCGCGTACGAAAGCGCCCGGCCCGCCTACAAGCCGCGTACGATTCGCGCCTGATTACAGCCTGATCAGGGGTTATTCACTTCCTGATGATCACGTGGACGCGACTGTGCCCCCCGCCCGACGGCGGGGGGCACAGTCGTGTGTTGAGGCCCCGTGAGGCGACAACTCGCCCCAGATGGCACAATCTGTGCATGGAACGCGACAGTCAACTGGAGCTCTACCGACAAGTCGCGGACCGATTGAAAGAAGCACACACACGGGTGCGCACACTGCAAGTCCCGGAGGGCGTAAGGATGGCGCTGTCCCGGAAGCTGTTGGTCGTCACAGCCGCGGCGAAGCATGATCTCGCCGATGCGGCAAGGCGCCTGGACAGGTTGATGAAGGACCTCGACGAGGGTCGATTCCCTGAAGGCGACTGATGCGAAGGAACTCCGCAACGGGCACTTCCGTTGCGGCACTAGGGTGATTAGCCCGTTTCGTGTTTGATTTGCGGTATATATCCGCCTAACGTGCGAAATAAGCTTGAACACATTCGTTCTGGCGATGTCTCCGAAGGGGAAGACGTGAACAAGGCGCAGCTCGTAGAAGCGATTGCCGACAAGCTGGGCGGCCGCCAGCAGGCCGCCGACGCTGTCGACGCGGTACTGGACGCCATGGTCCGCGCGGTCGTCGCAGGCGACCGGGTCTCGGTCACGGGCTTCGGCTCGTTCGAGAAGGTCGACCGGCCGGCCCGCTATGCCCGCAACCCGCAGACGGGCGAGCGCGTCCGGGTCAAGAAGACCTCCGTTCCCCGGTTCCGTGCGGGTCAGGGCTTCAAGGACCTGGTCAGCGGCACCAAGAAGCTCCCCAAGGGCGACGAGGTGGCCGTGAAGAAGGCGCCCAAGGGCAGCCTGACCGGCGGCGCTTCCGCCACGGTCAAGAAGGCCGCGGCCAAGAAGACCACCGCCGCGAAGAAGGCGGCCGTGAAGAAGACGACGGCGGCCGCCGCGAAGAAGACCACCGCGACCAAGAAGACCACCGCCGCCGCGAAGAAGACCACCGCCGCCGCCAAGAAGGCGACGCCCGCTGCGAAGAAGACCACCGCCGCGGCGAAGAAGGCGACGCCCGCGAAGAAGACGGCCACCGCCAAGAAGACCGCCCCGGCCACCAAGGCCGTCGCGAAGAAGGCCCCGGCCAAGAAGGCCACGGCGCGCTCGACCGCTGCGAAGAAGACCACCACCGCCGCGAAGAAGACCACCGCCCGCAAGAAGTAGGGCAGCACACGTCTCACACGCCGGGCCGGCTTCCCCCAGGGGAGCCGGCCCGCGGTGCTTCATCGCTGGTCAGAGAGGTGCTTCGTCAGAACGTCTGCAAAGTGACCAGGGTGATGCGCAGGCTCGTGCCCGCTCCTGCGGTCTCGATCCGGACCCGCTGGCCGGGGCGCAGCAGCCGCAGCCCGCCCGCGTCGAACGCCGGGGCGTCGAACGGCACCGGCGTGCCGTCGTCCAGCAGCACACTGCCGCTGCGGGTCTGGGGGTCGTACGTGTACGCGGTCGCCTGCATACCGGCACTGTATCGGGCGGTGTGGGGACCGACGCCCAGGGAGAGCGCCCGGCGCAGATCCGCCCCCGTGTCCACGTCGCGGCGGACGCTGTCCACCCCCGACAGGGCGATTTCCGCCGCCCCCGAAGCGGAATGCCGGGCCCGTGACGGGCCTCCGAACGAGGGTGCCAATTCCGTCTCCGGACCGGCGGAAAGCAGGGTGGTGCCGATTCCCGCGGCATCCGCGAGAAATGCCCGGGGAAATGCGGATGCCGCTTCGAGCACGCGTAGCAATTCCGGTGGACGCAGTGCGGGAAGATCCGCGTTCATCGCGGCGAGCGCCGCCCGGGGCCGGGCCGCGCGTATCTCCCGCGCCCCGTGGACCAGGGCCGCGTTGAGGCCCGCGCCCGGCGCGTCCGGCACGATCCGCGCCCCCAGCCGGGCCAGTTCCGCCCCCGCCCGGGCGTCGTCCGTGACGACCACCACATCCGCCACCGCCGGGCAGGCCAGCGCCCCCGCCACGGTGTCCTGCGCGAACGCCAGGGCCAGCCCCGGCCGCGAGCGGCCCACGGCGGCCGCGAGGCGGCTCTTGGCCACGGCCAAGGGCTTCAGCGGGATCACCAGGCTCCAGGCGGCGTTCGTGGCGGTCCCCTTCCCTCCGGTGCCCGGCGGCACCCCCGCGAGCCATGGCCGGGTCATGAGCCGGTCATGCATCGGTCCATTGTCGCCGCCGCCGACCGACCGGGGGCTCCGGCGGGCTGAGCGGGGCGTACGGTGTTCTCGACAGGGACCGGGCCAAAGGCCACACTTGCGGCCGACGAGGTGCCGAAGCCGTGCACCGGTCCACGAGCCCAGAGGAAGGTGTCCGAGTGTCCCGCCGCAGAATCGGCTTCTGGTACCGCCTGGCGGCGGTCATCGCAAAACCGCCGCTGGTGGTGCTCTTCAAGCGGGACTGGCAGGGAATGGAGCACATTCCGGCCGACGGCGGATTCATCACCGCCGTCAACCACAACTCGTACCTGGACCCGCTCTCCTACGCGCATTACCAGTACAACACCGGGCGCGTGCCCCGTTTCCTGGCCAAGGCGGCGCTCTTCAAGGTGCCGTTCGTCGGCGCCATCCTGCACGGATCCGGGCAGATCCCCGTCTACCGCGAGACCACCAACGCCCTGGACGCCTTCCGGGCCGCCGTGGAGGCCATCGAGCGCGGCGAATGCGTGGCCTTCTACCCGGAGGGCACCCTCACCCGCGACCCCGACGTGTGGCCGATGGCCGGCAAGACCGGCGCCGCCCGCGTCGCCCTGATGACCAGGGCTCCGGTCGTCCCGGTCGCCCAGTGGGGCGCCAACCTGGCCATGCCGCCGTACGCCAAGGAGAACAAGGTCCGCCTGTTCCCCCGCAAGACCCTCCAGGTGCTCGCCGGGCCGCCCGTGGACCTCTCCGCGTACTACGACCTGGAACCCACCCCGGAGGTCCTCAAGGAGGCCACCGAGGCCATCATGGCGGCCATCACGGCCCTCCTGGAGGAGCTGCGCGGCGAGAAGGCGCCCGACCAGCCGTACGACCACCGCAAGGCCAGGGCGGAACAGCGGCGCAAGGCCGCGGGGGAGGGCACCAAGTGACGCGTCCCGTCAAGGCAGCCGTCTTCTCGGCGGGCTCCTGGGGCACCGCCTTCGGCATGGTGCTCGCCGACGCCGGCTGCGAGGTCACCCTGTGGGCCCGCCGCCCCGGGGTCGCCGACGCCATCAACACCGGCCGCACCAACCCGGACTACTTCCCCGGCGTCGAGCTCCCGGCGAACCTGCGCGCCACCACCGACCCGGCCGAGGCCGCCCGCGGCGCCGACTTCACCGTCCTGTCGATCCCGTCCCAGACCCTGCGCGGCAACCTCGCCGAGTGGGCCCCGCTGCTGGCGCCCGACACCGTCCTCGTCTCGCTGATGAAGGGCATCGAACTGGGCACGGCCAAGCGGATGAGCGAGGTCATCGAGGAGGTGGCCAAGGTCCCCGCCGAGCGGGTCGCCGTCGTCACCGGCCCCAACCTGGCCCGCGAGATCGTCGCCCGGCAGCCCGCCGCCGCGGTCGTCGCCTGCTCCGACGGGGCCGTCGCGCAGCGCCTCCAGGCCGCCTGCCACACCCCGTACTTCCGGCCGTACACGAGCACCGACGTCGTCGGCTGCGAGCTCGGCGGCGCCGTGAAGAACGTCATCGGCCTCGCCGTCGGCATCGCGGACGGCATGGGCCTCGGCGACAACACCAAGGGCTCCCTCATCACCCGCGGCCTGGCCGAGGCCACCCGGCTGGGCGTCGCCATGGGCGCCGACCCGCTGACCTTCTCCGGTCTCGCGGGCCTCGGCGACCTGGTCGCCACCTGCTCCTCGCCGCTTTCCAGGAACCACACCTTCGGCACCAACCTCGGCCGCGGGATGACCCTGGAGGAGACCATCGCGGTCACCAAGCAGACCGCCGAGGGTGTCAAGTCCTGCCAGTCGGTGGCCGATCTGGCCCGCCGCCACGGGGTCGACATGCCGATCACCGACACGGTCGTGGAGATCGTCCACCACGGCAAGCCGCCGCTGGTCGCACTGAAGGACCTCATGGCGCGCAGTGCCAAACCGGAACGTCGCTGACACCTTTCCGGACGTTTGAACGGGTACCCTCGTGGCGATATGAGCAGCGAGAACCTCCCCCAGACCCCTGAGCAGCAGGGCCGCAAGCCCCGCGTGGCCGTCGTGTTCGGCGGCCGCAGCTCGGAACACGCCATCTCGGTCGTCACGGCGGGCGCCGTGCTGCGTGCCATCGACCGCTCCAAGTACGAGGTGCTGCCCATCGGCATCACCACGGACGGGCGATGGGCGCTGACCGCCGACGAGCCCGAGCGGATGGCCATCGCCGACCGCAAGCTCCCGAGCGTCGCGGAGCTCGCCGAGTCCGACGAGGGCGGCGTCGTGCTCTCCGTCGACCCGGCCAGCCGCGAGGTCGTCTACACCGAGCCGGGCGCCGTTCCCAAGGCGCTGGGCGAGGTCGACGTCGTCTTCCCGATGCTGCACGGCCCGTACGGCGAGGACGGCACCCTGCAGGGCCTGCTGGAGCTCTCCGGCGTCCCGTACGTCGGCTCGGGCGTCCTGGCCTCGGCCGTCGGCCAGGACAAGGAGTACATGAAGCGCGTCTTCACCTCCTTCGGCCTGCCCGTCGGCCCGTACCTGACCGTCCGCCCCCGCGAGTGGGAGGCCGACGCGGAGGCCGCCAAGGCCCGGATCCTGGACTTCGCCGGCGAGCACGGCTGGCCGCTGTTCGTCAAGCCCGCCCGGGCCGGGTCCTCCATCGGCATCACCAAGGTCGACGACGCCTCCGGGCTGGACGCGGCGATCATCGAGGCCCGCCGCCACGACCCGAAGGTCATCGTGGAGGCGCTGCTGCGCGGCCGCGAGATCGAGTGCGGCGTGCTGGAGTTCGAGGACGGGCCGCGCGCGAGCGCGCCCGCGGAGATCCCGCCGGTCTCCAGCCACGACTTCTACGACTTCGAGGCGAAGTACATCGACTCCGCCGCGGGCATCGTGCCCGCCCCGCTCACCCCGGAGCAGACCGCCGAGGTGCAGCGGCTCGCGGTCGAGGCCTTCGAGGCCGCCTCCTGCGAGGGCCTGGTGCGCGCCGACTTCTTCCTCACCGAGGACGGCACCTTCGTCATCAACGAGATCAACACCATGCCCGGTTTCACGCCGATCTCCATGTATCCGCGGATGTGGCAGGAGACGGGCATCTCCTACCCGGAGCTGGTGGACCGGCTGATCCAGGCGGCCCTGCGCCGCTCCACCGGGCTGCGCTAGCCGCGGCCCGCGGCACGGCACGCCCGCCCGCACACGCGAAACCGCCCGCCGGGATTCCCGGCGGGCGGTCGGTGTGTCAGTACGAGGAGATCCCCTCAGGAACGGTCTTGGCCACGGCGTCGGACAGCCCGACCAGCATCCCCGCGTCCACGGCGTGCTCCTTGTCGACCCGCACTTCCGTGTACGCCAGCCGCATCCCGGTGGTGAACCGGAAGGAGCCGTCGTCGAGCTTCTCCAGCAGCCAGGCCACCTTGTTCACGTGGACGCCTTCCTGCTTGGGATCGGCCATCTTGGCGGGCTTGGGGATACCGCACCGCAGTACGATCGCCGAGCCGCCCCACGCGGCGGTCAGACCGGACTCCGGGTCGGTGGGAGTCCGTTCCAGACCGGCCACCGTCTCCGGAAGCTCCTCGTGCAGCGCCGCACAGAACCCGGCGACGTCGGCGGGCGGTGTCGGCGGCGGGTCCACCCGGGCCGCGCTGCCGCCCGGGGAGCAGCCCGCGAGGGCGGCTGCCGCGACCAGGGCGGACAGAGCGGGCACACGGACACGGAGCGGCCGGCGGTGCAGTGACATCACCGGCCAAGAGTAGACGGGGGCTACAGATGGACCACCGGGCAGGTCAGGGTGCGGGTGATGCCCTCCACCTGCTGGACGCGGGCGACCACCATCCGGCCGAGATCGTCGACGGTGTCCGCCTGGGCGCGCACGATCACGTCGTACGGGCCCGTCACGTCCTCCGCCTGGATCACCCCCGGGATCTGGCTGATGGACTCGGCGACGAACGACGCCTTGCCCACCTCGGTCTGGATGAGGATGTACGCCTGTACCACGGAACCTCCAGAGCGGCCACGAGGATCGATTCCCCTAACCTCAGGATGGGCCCGTGGACAGCGGGCGGGCCCGGGGAAGAAGGGACGCCACGGTACCGCGTCGCCGTGCACCACGGGGAGACCCGGGTGATCGGTGCCACGCACAGCGGGGCGTACGAAGAGCAGAAGTTGACGTATCAGTTGACGGTACCCAGAGCTGTGACGGGGCGCGACCGCAAGCGGACTGGGCAAGAAGGGGCACAGCGATGAAGGGCACTGTGGGCGAGCTGGGGGAGTTCGGGCTCATTCGGGAGCTCACCTCACGGCTCACCACCACCCCGGCGGTCCGGCTCGGGCCGGGCGACGACGCCGCGGTGGTGTCGGCCCCCGACCGCAGGGTCGTGGCGAGCACGGACATCCTGCTGGAGGGCCGGCACTTCCGGCGCGACTGGTCCACGGCCTACGACGTCGGACGCAAGGCCGCCGCGCAGAACCTCGCCGACATCGCCGCCATGGGCGCGGTACCGACCGCGCTCCTGCTCGGCCTGGTCGTCCCGGCCGAGCTGCCGGTCACCTGGCCCACCGAGCTGATGGACGGCCTGCGCGACGAATGCCAGGTCGCCGGAGCGGCCGTGGTCGGCGGGGACGTCGTCCGCGGCGACACCATCACCGTCTCCATCACCGCCCTCGGTGACCTGCGCAACCACGAGCCGGTGCTGCGCTCCGGCGCCCAGCCCGGCGACGTCGTCGCCGTCACCGGCTGGCTCGGCTGGTCCGCGGCCGGCTACGCGGTCCTCAAGCGCGGCTTCCGCTCCCCGCGGGCCTTCGTCGAGGCGCACCGGCGCCCCGAGCCGCCGTACCACGCGGGCCCCGCGGCGGCCGGGCTCGGCGCGACCGCGATGACCGACGTGAGCGACGGCCTGATCGCCGACCTCGGGCACATCGCGGAGGCCAGCAAGGTGCGGATCGACCTGCGTTCGGCGGCCGTCGACATCCCGACGCAGATGCACGACATCGGGCAGGCGGTCGGCGTCGACCCCTTGCAGTGGGTGCTCACCGGGGGAGAGGACCACGCCATCGTGGCGACCTTCCCGCCCGACGTGAAGCTGCCCGCCCGCTGGAAGGTCATCGGGGAGGTGCTGAACCGGTCCGCGCTGCCCCAGGTGACCGTGGACGGGGCGCCCTGGACCAGCACCGGCGGCTGGGACCACTTCGGCTCCGACCCGTCCTCCGAGGAGATGCCCCGATGAGCGACGCGCCACCGCTCTGCCTGACCGTTGCCGGATCGGACTCCGGTGGTGGCGCCGGCATCCAGGCCGACCTCAAGACCATGCTTGCCCTCGGCGCGCACGGGATGAGCGTCGTGACCGCCGTGACCGCGCAGAACTCCCTCGGGGTGCACGGGGTATGGGAACTGCCCGCCGAGGCCGTCACCGCCCAGTACCGGGCCGTCGTCGACGACATCGGCGTCCGGGCGGTGAAGACCGGGATGCTCTCCTCCGCCGCCCTGGTGGAAACCGTCGCCGAACTGCTGGCCGGTACGGACGCCCCCGCCGTCGTGGACCCCGTCGGGGTCTCCAAGCACGGGGACGCGCTGCTCGCCCCCTCGGCCCTGGACGCCGTACGACGGGAGCTGCTGCCGCGGGCCACCGTGGCCACACCCAACCTGGACGAGGTGGCGCAGCTCACCGGCCTGGTCGTGGAGAGCGAGGACGACATGCGGCGGGCCGCCGGCGCCGTCCTCGCCCTCGGGCCCGAGTGGGCCCTGATCAAGGGCGGGCACCTGGCCGCCCACGGCGGCGAGGCAGCCGACCTGCTGACCGACGGCGACACGCAGCTGTGGCTGCGGGCCCCGCGCCACGACAACCTGCACACCCACGGCACCGGCTGCACCCTCGCCGCCGCGATCGCGGCCGGACTCGCCAAGGGACAGGACGTGCCGCAGGCCGTCATGGAGGCCAAGGAGTACGTGACCGGTGCCATCGCGGCCGGCTTCGCACTCGGCGGCGGCATCGGCCCGGTCGACCACGCCTGGCAGTGGCGCAGCTGAGACCGCCCGCCGGCCCCGCGACGTACGGAAGCCCGCCGCATCACGTGATGCGGCGGGCTCCCCGGACGGCACACGGCCGGGCAAGGCAAAAGGCCGGTCCACTAGGTGGACCGGCCTTCCGAGCAACCGGAAAGGGCTGCGCTACGACGACGGGACGCGTCAGCGCGAGACCTTGCCGGCCTTGATGCACGAGGTGCAGGCGTTGAGGCGCTTCGGCGTCCCACTGACCACGGCACGCACGCGCTGGATGTTCGGGTTCCAGCGACGGGACGTACGGCGGTGCGAGTGCGAGATGTTGTTGCCGAAGCCCGGCCCCTTGCCGCAAACGTCGCAGTTGGCAGCCACAGGTCACTCCAAAGACTTCAGATGCACTTACAGTGAAATCCGGCGCACCGGATCAGAAATCTGAAGTGGTTTGCCGGGGGATAAACCCGATTCTCATCGGGCAACCGGAGCAGCATACAACGACTGCTGCCGTCCAAGAAAACTACCATGGCCGCCGCCGGGCCCGCCCCGCGGTCCCCGACTGCCGGAGACGCTTCGTTACCCTGCGGTGAACCCTGGCCCGCACAAGGAGGAACGCCCGGTGCCGCACGAGCCGCAGCCGCAGCCCCCCGACGAGCTCGACGCCGCAGCGGTGCGCACCTGGAGCTCGCTGGCCCTGGCCGCGCTGGACCGGGCCCGCGAGGACATCGACGCGATCAACGTCTACCCGGTCGCGGACGCGGACACCGGCACCAACCTCTACCTGACCGCCGAGTCGGCCGACCGCGCCCTGGACGCCGCCGGCACCGCCGCCTCCCTCGGCCAGGCCGTACGGGCCTGGGCGCACGGCGCGCTCATAGGCGCCCGCGGCAACTCCGGGACCATCCTGGCCCAGCTGCTGCGCGGGGTGGCCGACGTCCTGGACGACGAGCCCGCGGGGCGGGGGCCGGACCGGCTGCTGGCCCAGGCCCTGACCAGGGCCGCGCAGGAGGCGTACGAGGCGGTCGCACACCCCGTCGAGGGGACCATGCTCACCGTGGCCGCCGCGGCGGCGCGGGCCGCCGAGACCGCCGCGGAAGCCGCCGGCGCGGCCGCCGGGAGCGTCGCGGACGTGGCCCGGGCCGCCTACGACGGGGCGCGCGCGGCCCTCGACGACACCCCCCGGCAGCTGGCCGAGCTGGGCCGGGCCGGGGTGGTCGACGCCGGGGGCTGCGGGCTGGTCGCGGTGCTCGGGGCGCTGTGGCAGGCGCTGTCCGGGCAGGAGCCGCCGGCCGCGGAGACGCCCCGCGGCCGGGCCGCCGGGCCCGCACCCGCGTCCGTACCGCAGCAGCAGCGGCCCTGCGACGCCCACGACGAGCCGGGCGGGCCCGCGTACGAGGTGGTCTACCTGCTGGAGGCCGCCGAGGAGGCGGTGGCGGCGCTGCGCGGGCGACTCGACGGCCTCGGTGACTCCCTCGTCGTGGTCGGCGGCGACCGGCTGTGGAACGTGCACGTCCACGTCGACGACCCCGGAGCCGCCGTGGAGGCCGGCGTCGTCGCCGGACGGCCCTACCGGATCCGCATCACCCACTTCGGCGACGAGCGGCGCCGGGCGGCGCGCGTCGAGCGCGCCCAGCGGGCCGTGGTCGCCGTGGTCCCCGGCGAGGGCCTGGCCGGCCTGTGCGCCGAGGCCGGCGCGACCACCGTGCTCACCCCGCCCGGACGGGCCCCCGACCCCGGCGAGCTCGTCGACGCCGTCCGACGGGCCCACGCCCGCGAGGTGGTGCTGCTGCCCGGCGGGGCCGACCAGCGCGCGGTCGCGGCCGCCGCGGCCGAGCGGGCCCGCGCCGACGGCGTGCGGGTCGCGGTGATCCCCACCCGGTCCGCGGTCCAGGGCCTGGCAGCGCTCGCCGTCCACGACCCGGAGGCCACCTTCGACGAGGACGTGGTCGCCATGACCGCGGCCGCCGGCGCCACCCGCTACGCGGAACTCGCCGTCGCCGAACGGCAGTCCTTCACCTCCGCCGGGATCTGCCAGGCCGGCGACGTGCTCGGGCTCATCGACGGCGACGTCGCCGTCATCGGCTCCGGCCTCGCCGACACCGCCGAGGCGGTCCTGGAGCGGATGCTCGGCTCCGGCGGCGAACTCGTCACCCTCGTCCTCGGGCCGCAGGCGCCGGACGCCCTCGCCGCACGGCTGGAGGCGTACGTCCAGCACGGGCACCTGGCCGTGGACACCGTCGTCTACCGGGGCGGCCGCCACTCGGCACCCCTGCTGATCGGGGTCGAATAGCCGTCTTGTCGGCGCCATGGTGTGCAATGAACAGGTGCCCGCGCTCGACGAAGACCTCAAGAAGACGCTCGGCCCCGCCACCGCCAAGGTGCTGGCCGAGCAGCTCGGCCTGCACACGGCCCTGGACCTGCTCCACCACTACCCGAGGCGGTACGCCGAGCGCGGCGAGCTGACCTCGCTGGACGGGCTCACCGACCAGCTCGACGAGCACGTCACCGTCGTCGCCCAGGTCGCCGACGCCCGGATCCTGACCTTCAACGGCGGTCGCGGCAAGCGCCTGGAAGTGACCATCACCGACGGCAACGGCAGGCTCCAGCTGGTGTTCTTCGGCGCGGGCGTGCACAAGCCGCACAAGGAGCTGCTGCCCGGCCGGCGCGCCATGTTCGCGGGCAAGGTCTCGCTGTTCAACCGCAAGCTCCAGCTGGCCCACCCCGCCTACGAGCCGCTCGGCGCCGACGCGGGCGAGTCCGACGCGGCCGCGGCCTTCGCCGGCAAGCTCATCCCGATCTACCCGGCCTGCAAGCAACTGGAGTCCTGGAAGATCGCCAAGGCCGTCGACGCCGTCCTGCCGCGGGCGGCGGAGGCCGTGGACCCGCTGCCGCCCGCCCTGCGCGAGGGCCGCGGCCTGGTCCCGCTCCACGAGGCCCTGCTGAAGATCCACCGGCCGGGCACCAAGGCCGACATCGAGGACGCCCGGCAGCGCCTGAAGTGGGACGAGGCCTTCGTCCTGCAGACCGCCCTGGCCCGCCGCCGGCACGCGGACTCCCAGCTGCCGGCCGTCCCCCGGCGCCCCGCCCCCGGCGGTCTGCTCGACTCCTTCGACGCCAAGCTGCCGTTCACCCTCACCGAGGGCCAGCAGACCGTCTCCCGCGAGATCTTCGCCGACCTGGCCACCGAACACCCCATGCACCGCCTCCTCCAGGGCGAGGTCGGCTCCGGGAAAACGATGGTCGCGCTGCGGGCGATGCTCGCCGTCGTCGACAGCGGCGGGCAGGCCGCGATGCTCGCGCCCACCGAGGTCCTCGCCCAGCAGCACCACCGCTCGATCACCGAGATGATGGGCGAACTCGCCGAGGGCGGCATGCTCGGCGGCTCCGAGCAGGGCACCAAGGTCGTCCTGCTCACCGGCTCCATGGGCACACCCGCGCGCCGGCAGGCCCTGCTCGACCTGGTCACGGGCGAGGCCGGCATCGTCATCGGCACCCACGCCCTCATCGAGGACAAGGTCCAGTTCCACGACCTCGGTCTGGTCGTCGTCGACGAACAGCACCGCTTCGGCGTGGAGCAGCGGGACGCGCTGCGCTCCAAGGGCAAGCAACCGCCGCACCTGCTGGTGATGACCGCGACCCCGATCCCGCGCACGGTCGCGATGACCGTCTTCGGGGACCTGGAGACCTCCGTCCTCGACCAGCTGCCCGCGGGCCGCTCCCCGATCGCCACCCACGTCGTCCCCGCCAAGGACAAGCCGCACTTCCTCACCCGGGCCTGGGAGCGGGTCCGCGAGGAGGTCGAGGCGGGCCACCAGGCGTACGTGGTCTGCCCCCGCATCGGCGACGACATCGACCAGGCCGACCAGCGCAAGAAGAAGCCGTCCCCGGAGGACGACAGCGAGAAGCGGCCGCCGCTAGCCGTCCTGGAGGTCGCCGACCAGCTGGCCCGCGGCCCCCTGGCCGGGCTGTCCGTCGAGGTGCTCCACGGCCGGATGGACCCCGCCGACAAGGACGACGTCATGCGGCGCTTCGCCGCCGGCGAGGTCCAGGTGCTGGTGGCCACCACCGTCATCGAGGTCGGCGTGAACGTCCCGAACTCCACCGCCATGGTGATCATGGACGCGGACCGGTTCGGCGTCTCCCAGCTCCACCAGCTCCGCGGCCGCGTCGGCCGCGGCTCCGCCCCCGGCCTGTGCCTGCTGGTCAGCGAGATGCACGAGGCGAGCCCCGCCCGGGCCCGGCTGGCCGCCGTCGCCGCCACGCTCGACGGCTTCGAGCTCTCCCGGATCGACCTCGAACAGCGCCGCGAGGGCGACGTGCTCGGCCAGGCCCAGTCGGGCGTGCGGTCCTCCCTGCGGATGCTCGCGGTCATCGAGGACGAGGAGGTCATCGCCCAGGCCCGCGAGGAGGCCACCCGCGTGGTCGCCGCCGACCCGGAACTGGAGGGGCTCCCCGGTCTCCGGGGCGCCCTGGAGGCCCTGCTCGACGCCGAGCGCGAGCAGTACCTGGAGAAGGGCTGAGCGGGCCGGGCGAGGGCCGGGCGGAACTGCCGGGAGGCACGGCATATCGTGGAGGCGCTGTGATCGCCGTAGTGAAGGACCCCAGATGACCCGCGTGATCGCCGGCACCGCCGGCGGGCGACGGCTGGCCGTGCCGCCCGGTACCGGTACCCGGCCGACCTCGGACCGGATGCGCGAAGGCCTGTTCTCCACCTGGGAGTCGCTGCACGGCGTCGGAGGGGCCCGGGTGCTCGACCTGTACGCCGGCTCCGGCGCCGTCGGCCTGGAGGCCCTCTCCCGCGGCGCGGAGCACGCCCTGCTCGTCGAGGCCGACGCCAGGGCCGGCAAGGTGATCCGGGACAACATCAAGAGCCTGGGCCTGCCCGGCGCCGAGTTCCGCGCGGGCAAGGCTGAGCAGATCGTGGCCGTCCCCGCCGGCGGGGAGCCGTACGACGTGGTCTTCCTGGACCCGCCGTACGCCGTGGGCCACGGCGATCTCGGCGAGATCCTGCTCACACTCCGCGCCAACGGCTGGATCACGGACGACGCGCTCGTCACCGTGGAGCGCGGCACCAGGAGCGGCGCGTTCCCGTGGCCCGAGGGATTCGAGCCGCTCCGCTCCCGCAAGTACGGCGAAGGCACCCTGTGGTACGGCCGCGCCGTCTTCACCAGCGAAGAGTCATGATGACCGCTCCTGAGAGCAAGGGGACCAAGTTGCGCCGCGCCGTCTGTCCGGGGTCCTTCGACCCCGTCACCAACGGACACCTCGACATCATCGGCCGGGCCTCCCGGCTGTACGACGTCGTCCACGTCGCCGTCATGATCAACCAGTCGAAGAAGGGGCTGTTCACCGTCGAGGAGCGGATCGAGCTGCTCCGCGAGGCGACCGCCGCGTACGGCAACGTCGAGGTCGAGTCCTTCCACGGACTGCTCGTCGACTTCTGCAAGCAGCGCGACATCCCCGCCATCGTCAAGGGGCTGCGCGCCGTCAGCGACTTCGACTACGAGCTGCAGATGGCGCAGATGAACATCGGACTCACCGGCGTCGAGACCCTGTTCGTGCCCACCAACCCCACCTACAGCTTCCTGTCGTCCTCCCTGGTCAAGGAGGTCGCGACATGGGGCGGAGACGTCTCCCACCTGCTCCCCCCGCACGTGCACGCGGCACTGACCGCGAGGCTCGCCGAACGCTGACCGGCTGACGGGGCCTCAGCCGGTGTCCGGCGCCGCCCCCGTGGGCTTACAGTCGTCCCGTCCGTCTCGGGACCTGCCCGAGGCCGAGGAACTGCGAGCCCCCATGGACGTGCAGAAGAAGCTCGACGAGATCGTCGCGGCCGTCGGTAGCGCCCGCTCCATGCCCATGTCGGCCTCCTGCGTGATCAACCGCGCCGAGCTGCTCGCCCTGCTCGACGAGGTGCGCCAGGCGCTCCCCGGCTCGCTGGCGCAGGCGCAGGAGCTCATCGGCGGCCGCGAGCAGATGGTCGAGGAGGCCCGGCGCGAGGCGGAACGGATCATCGAGTCCGCCCACCACCAGCGCGGCACGCTGATCTCCGACACCGAGGTCGCGCGCCGCTCCCGGGAGGAGGCGGACCGGATCCTCGCCGAGGCGCACCAGGAGGCCGCGGAGGTCCGCGCGCAGGCCGACGACTACGTCGACAGCAAGCTCGCGAACTTCGAGGTCGTGCTCACCAAGACCATCGGCTCGGTGGACCGCGGCCGCGAGAAGCTGCTCGGCCGCGGGCCCGGGCTGGACGAGCACGGCTACCCGGATGCGGACGCCCCCGAGCCCAGCGCCGACCCGGAGACCCAGCGCCGGCAGGCGGACACGTACGTGGACACCAAGCTGGCGACCTTCGAGGCGGTGCTCAGCAAGACCCTGGAGGCGGTCGGCCGCGGCCGGCAGAAGCTCCTGGGCCAGGTGCCCTCGGACGACCTGGGCGCCCACGTCGCCGCCCAGGACGCCGCGGGCGTGCCGCAGTCCCGGTCGACCAGCGACGCCGACTTCCTGGCGGGCCTGGCCGAGCCGGAGCAGCCCCTCCGGGCCCCGGCCCCCCTGATCCCGGCGCAGGCCGCGGCGGAGCCCGCCTACGACGCGTACGGCTACGGGCAGCAGCCCGGCCCGCAGGACGGCTATCCCGCTCCGGGCGGCGACCCCACCGCAGGGGCCTACGCCGCGCCGTCCTACGGGGACCCGTACGGGTACCAGCAGCAGCCCCCGGCCCAGCCGGACCCGTACGCGGCGGCCTACGGCGGCCAGTCCGACCCGTACGCGGCCTACGGGCAGCAGGGGGCGGCGGCAGGGACGGGACGCCCGCAGCAGGGCGCGCTCGACGAGACCAGCTTCTTCGACACGGGCATGATCAACCTGGACCAGCTCCGCGGGTACGAACAGGGTCGCTGAACCCGGATTGGGCTCAGGGCGGAGCGCCGGGTATCCTGGCTGTTCGGTCGCGCGTATGCGTCGCGATCCCTGCTGCCCTTGAGCGGCGGAATTCTTGATCTTCAGCGATCTGTGAAAGCAGGAACGGCCCTGAACACCCGCCTCGACCACCGCAACCCCCTCGTGTTCGACACGCACGAGCTGGGTCGGCGTCCTGGTGCCATGCAGCGGCTGTCCCGCGAGATCGCGGCTCCGGCGGACCTCGGTATCGCCGGCGTCATCGAAGTGCCGGAAGGCGCTCCGCTGGAGCTGGAACTCCGTCTGGAGTCGGTCATGGAAGGGGTGCTCGTCACAGGCACCGTCCGTGCATCGGCCGAGGGGGAGTGCGTAAGGTGTCTGGAGCCCGTCGGTCGCGAGATCGACGCGGACTTCCAGGAGATGTTCTCGTACCCTGACGCCGACGACCGGGGCCGCCCCAAGGCGGAGCCGGCCGACGACGCCGAGGACGACGAGGACACGCTCTACCTCGAGGACGGCTTGTTCGACCTCGAACCCGTGCTGCGTGACGCGGTGGTGCTCGCACTGCCGCTGCAGCCGGTGTGCCGGGAGGACTGTCTCGGACTGTGCCCGCAGTGCGGTGCCAGCCTGAACGACGACCCGGAGCACCACCACGACGCCGTCGACATCCGTTGGGCGGCTTTGCAGGAACTCGTCGGGACCGATCAGGACGGCGAGAAGGACAACATGAGCGGCACTGCATCTGACGACGTTCAGAGCGCCGCCGAGAAGCAGGAGAAGTAGCCGTGGCTGTTCCGAAGCGGAAGATGTCGCGCAGCAACACGCGCCACCGCCGGTCGCAGTGGAAGGCTGCGGTCCCCACCCTGGTTTCGTGTGAGCGTTGCCAGGAGCCGAAGCAGCAGCACATCGCGTGCCCGAGCTGCGGCACCTACAACAAGCGCCAGGTCCTCGAGGTCTGAGCGGCTGGTGAGAGGCGCAATGTCTGAGCTGTCCAACGCTGAAGAGCAGGCAGACAGTAAGAACGCGGCCTCGTCCCACACGCTTCTGGAAGGGCGGCTCGGGTATCGACTCGAGTCCGCCCTTCTGGTGCGTGCCCTGACCCACCGCTCGTACGCGTACGAGAACGGCGGCCTGCCCACGAACGAGCGTCTGGAGTTCCTCGGGGACTCCGTTCTCGGACTGGTGGTCACGGACACGCTGTACAACACCCACCCCGACCTGCCGGAAGGCCAGCTGGCCAAACTGCGGGCCGCAGTGGTGAACTCGCGTGCTCTGGCGGAAGTGGGGCGCGGCCTCGACCTCGGCTCCTTCATCCGGCTCGGCCGGGGCGAAGAGGGCACGGGCGGCCGGGACAAGGCCTCCATCCTCGCCGACACCCTGGAAGCGGTGATCGGCGCGGTCTACCTCGACAAGGGCCTCGACGCGGCCTCGGAGCTGGTGCACCGGCTCTTCGACCCGCTGATCGAGAAGTCCTCCAACCTCGGGGCCGGCCTGGACTGGAAGACCAGTCTCCAGGAGCTGACGGCCGCCGAAGGCCTTGGCGTGCCCGAGTACCTGGTCACCGAGACCGGTCCGGACCACGAGAAGACCTTCACTGCTGCCGCCCGCGTCGGTGGTGTCTCGTACGGCACCGGCACCGGCCGCAGCAAGAAGGAAGCGGAACAGCAGGCGGCCGAGTCCGCGTGGCGCGGCATCCGCGCCGCGGCGGACGAGCGGAAGGCGGCGGAGGCCGCCGCTTCCGACGGCGCTCCGGCCGGGGCCGGGGAAGGCGGGTCGCCGACCCCCGCCGGTCCCACGCCGAAGGTCTGACCCTTCCTTCCGATCCCCCGCGGATCCTCCCGCCCGCCCCTGCCCGTGCAGGGGCGGGCGGTTCTGCGTTTCCGGGCAGGGGGCCGGGCGCGGGCGGCAGGCCGGTAGGCTCGCGGCGGAGCCCCGAACAGCCGTACCCCACCGGAGGAACACCGTGCCCGAGTTGCCCGAGGTCGAAGTGGTGCGGCGGGGCCTGGAGCGCTGGGTGGCCGGGCGGACCGTCGACGCCGTCGAGGTGCTGCACCCGCGCGCCGTGCGCCGGCACCCGGCCGGCGGAGCCGACTTCGCGGCGCGGCTGGCGGGCCAGACCATCGGTGTGCCGCAGCGGCGCGGGAAGTACCTGTGGCTCCCCCTGGAGGGGCGGGAGCTGTCCGTCCTCGGCCACCTCGGCATGAGCGGACAGCTGCTGGTGCAGCCCGAGGGCGCCCCCGACGAAAAGCACCTGCGCATCCGCCTGCGCTTCAAGGACGACACCGGCACGGAGCTCCGCTTCGTCGACCAGCGCACCTTCGGCGGGCTCTCGCTGCACGACACCACGCTCGACGGGCTGCCCGACGTCATCGCGCACATCGCCCGGGACCCGCTGGACCCGCTCTTCGACGAGGACGCCTACCACCGTGCGCTGCGGGCGAGGCGGACCACCGTCAAGCGGGCCCTGCTCGACCAGTCCCTGATCAGCGGCGTCGGCAACATCTACGCCGACGAGGCGCTGTGGCGGGCCCGGCTGCACTACGAGCGTCCGACCGCCACCCTCACGCGCCCGCGGAGCACGGAACTCCTCGGCCACGTCCGGGACGTGATGAACGCGGCCCTCGAGGTCGGCGGCACCAGCTTCGACAGCCTCTACGTCAACGTGAACGGCGAGTCGGGCTACTTCGACCGCTCGCTCGACGCCTACGGGCGCGAGGACGAGCCCTGCCGGCGCTGCGGCACCCCGGTGCGCCGCCGCCCCTGGATGAACCGGTCCAGCTACTTCTGCCCGCGCTGTCAGCGGCCGCCGCGCGTGGTGTCGTAGGACTCCCGGGCGGCCAGGACCTGCGGCATGCTGCCCTCCAGGAAATGGATGAGGGCGAGCAGCCGGTCCGCCACCTCGACCCCGAGCGGGGTCAGCTCGTAGTCGACGCGCGGCGGGTTCGTCGCCTGCGCCTCGCGATGGACGATGCCGTCGCGCTCCAGTGCCTGGAGGGTCTGCGAGAGCATCTTCTCGCTGACGCCGTCCACCTTGCGGCGCAGCTCGTTGAAACGGCAGGAGCCGTCGCGCAGGGCGCCCACGGTGAGGCTGCCCCAGCGGCCGGTGACGTGCTCCAGCGTCTCCCGGGACGGGCAGGCCCGGGCGAAGGCGTCGAACGGCAGTGCTGTCGTCTCCATGCGGGCAGCTTAACCGCGCACAGCGCTTGCGGACAGACAGCGCTGTCGTGCGGTGAGTGTGCGCCCCCCCGGTGCTGGTGCCGGTGGCGGCACCGGGGGTCGGGCCGGGTCAGTAGCCGAAGTCCTGGGTCCACCAGGGGCCGCCGGCCGCGACGTGGACGCCCACGCCGAGGGTGCGGAACTCGCAGTTGAGGATGTTGGCCTTGTGGCCGGGGCTGTTCATCCATGCGTTCATCGCGGCCTGGGCGTCGCCCTGGCCGCGGGCTATGTTCTCGCCGCCGAGACCGGAGATGCCCGCGTCGGTGGCGCGGTCCCACGGCGTGTTGCCGTCGGGGTCGGTGTGGTCGAAGAAGCCGCGGACGGCCATGTCCTTGCTGAAGGCCGCGGCGAGCGCCGCGAGCGGCGGGTTGGCCCGCACCGGACCGCAGCCCGCCTGCGCGCGCGCCTGGTTGACCAGGGTGACCACCGCGGCCTCCTCGGCTGAGTGGCCGTCGTCGGGCGTGGGCGCGGCGGTGGGCGGCTCGGGCGCGACCGGCTTCGGGGCGACCGGCACGGGCTTCGGGGCGATCGGCTTCGGGGCGACCGGCACGGGCTTCGGGGCGATCGGCTTCGGGGCGACCGGCACGGGCTTCGGGGCGATCGGCTTGGGCGCGACCGGCACCGGCTTGGGCGCCACCGGCTCCGGCTCGGGCAGGACCGGCTTCGGGGCGGCCGGCTCGGGGGCGGCCACGGCCTTCTCCGGCGCGTCCGCCGCGGCGGACGGGGAGGGCGAGGCGGCAGCGCTCGCCGAGACCGACGGGGAGGGGGAGGACGAAGGGGACCCGGAGGGAGAGGCGGTGGCCGGCCCGGAGGCGGAGGAGGCGCGGCCCGACAGGTTGGCGAGCCCGCCGACCTGGTGCTCGACCGGGGCGGTGGGCCGGGTGGTGGGCGCGGGCTTCGCCTGCGGGCGGTCGGTGGCGGAGCCGGCCGGGGCGACCCCCACGTACGGGAAGGAGGAGCCCACCGGGACCACGCCGGTGGTGACGGCCGCCGTGGCCAGGACCACGGCGACGGAGGCGCCCAGCAGGCCGGCGCGCACGGCGGTGCGGTGCCTGTCGACACGGTGCGGCGCCGCGGGGAGTCGGTGGCGTCCCATCGGTCCTGCCTTCCTCATAAGTCCAAGATCAACCTTTGTGCACCCAAATGGGTGAGTTCATTGCTGCGCGACTGTACCGTCGGCGGTGCCCGGGGGCGATGCCCTTCGTGATCGCCCTCCCGGTTAGCGTTCACGCATGAACGAAGACGTCCGTCTGACCGCCTGGGTGCGCGGTCGTGTGCAGCGAGTGGGCTTCCGCTGGTTCACCAGGGCCAATGCGCTGGAGATCGGCGGGCTCGTCGGCTTCGCGCTCAACCTCGACGACGGGCGAGTGCAGGTGGTGGCCGAAGGTCAACGTGAGAATTGCCACCGGCTGCTCGACTGGCTGCGCTCCGCCGACACGCCCGGGAGGGTCGACGGAGTGACGGAAATCTGGGGGACTCCGCGCGGCGGCTACGACGACTTCGCGATCAGGTGAGCGCTCGGATGATCATGCACTGATCACATCTCCGGACCTCGCACGCAGGGCCGGATCTGCGCATTCGTCCCCGGCGCGTTGCCGGGGGCGTCGAACCGTGGAAGGCTCGGAGGAGCAGACGATCTCCGCGGCCCTTGGGAGAGCCGGGCGGCCCGCCGATACGGGGCGTGATCGTGTTGACCGTCAAACTTTTTGGTGAGACGCTGGAAGCCCCGCGCACCTGAGCTGTTTGGCAGTGATGGAGTAAGCAGTAAGCGCAGTGACTGGCCGTCGCTGTCGGACATCCGCGGGTGCGATTCCCTCACGACCCACACCGCTTCGGTCGGTCACTCAGTGTGGAGGACCATCCATCATGGCAAAGGCGCTTCTCGGTTACGTCGGCGGCTCCGACCCGCGACTCCTCGCCGAGATGCGACGGCTTCAGCAGCGCGTCCAGGACCTCGAGTCCGAGCTCGTACGGATTCAGTCCGAAAACGACGCGCTGAACGCGGCCGCCGCTCAGCACGGAGACTCGCTGCTGGACCGCATCGACATCGACGTACCCCAGGCGGAGCCTGCGCTCACCTGATCCGCGCTCACTCGTCGCTCGACTCCAGCCCCGCACGATCTGCAAGGGACGCTTCGGCGTCCCTTCTTCCTTTTGCGGAGCCGAATTCCTTGACGTCACTTGTGCCCTGCACCTTCATGGGTGAAACCGAAAGCGCGAGGTAGAGTCCGGCGGCGTGCACCTCAAGTCCCTGACCCTGCGAGGCTTCAAGTCCTTCGCGTCCGCCACCACCCTGCGCTTCGAGCCCGGCATCACCTGTGTGGTGGGCCCCAACGGCTCCGGCAAGTCCAACGTGGTGGACGCACTGTCCTGGGTGATGGGGGAGCAGGGCGCCAAGTCCCTGCGCGGCGGGAAGATGGAGGACGTCATCTTCGCCGGGACGACCGGCCGGCCGCCGCTCGGACGCGCCGAGGTCTCGCTGACCGTCGACAACTCCGACGGCGCCCTGCCGATCGACTACGCCGAGGTCACCATCACCCGGATCATGTTCCGCGGCGGCAGCAGCGAGTACCAGATCAACGGCGACACCTGCCGGCTGCTCGACATCCAGGAGCTGCTCTCCGACTCCGGCATCGGCCGCGAGATGCACGTCATCGTCGGCCAGGGCCAGCTGGACTCCGTCCTGCACGCCGACCCGGGCGGGCGCCGCGCCTTCATCGAGGAGGCGGCCGGCGTCCTCAAGCACCGCAAGCGCAAGGAGAAGGCCTTGCGGAAACTGGACGCGATGCAGGCCAACCTGGCACGCGTCCAGGACCTCACCGACGAGCTGCGCCGCCAGCTCAAGCCACTGGGCCGGCAGGCCGCGGTGGCCCGGCGGGCGGCCGTGATCCAGGCCGACCTGCGCGACGCCCGGCTGCGGCTGCTCGCCGACGACCTCGTCACCCTGCGCACCGCCCTGGCGGCGGAGATCGCCGACGAGGCGGCGCTGAAGGAGCGCAAGGAGGCCGCCGAGGCCCAGCTCGCCGAGGCGCAGCGGCGGGAGGCGGAGCTGGAGGAAACGGTGCGTCGGCTCGCGCCGCGGCTCCAGCGGGCCCAGCAGACCTGGTACGAGCTGTCGCAGCTGGCCGAACGGGTGCGCGGTACGGCCTCCCTGGCCGAGGCGCGGGTCAAGTCGGCCACCGCTGCGCCCGAGGACGAGCGGCGGGGCCGTGACCCCGAGGACATGGAACGCGAGGCGGCCCGCATCCGCGAGCAGGAGGCGGAGCTGACGGCGGCCCTGGAGGCGGCCTCCCGTGCCCTGGAGGACACGGTCGAGCACCGCGCCGAGCTGGAGCGGGCCCTCGCCGCGGAGGAGCGGCGGCTGCGGGACGCGGCCCGGGCCCTCGCCGACCGGCGCGAGACCCTGGCCCGGCTGACCGGGCGGCTGGGTGCGGCCCGCTCCCGGGCCGGGGCGGCCCAGGCGGAGATCGAGCGGCTGGTGGCGGCCCGCGACGAGGCTCAGCTGCGGGCGGGCGCCGCGCAGGCGGAGTACGAGGCCCTGGCCGAGGAGGTCGGCGGCCTCGACGACCCCGGGGCCGACGGCGACTACGAGGCCGCGCGGGCCGAGCTGGCCGCGGCGGAGACCGACCTGACGGCCGCGCGGGACGCGGCCACGGCCGCCGAGCGCTCCCGGGTCGCGGTCGCGGCCCGCCGGGACGCGCTGGCGCTCGGGCTGCGCCGCAAGGACGGCACCGGGGCGGTCCTCGCCGCCAAGGAACGGCTGACCGGGCTCCTCGGCCCGGCCGCGGAGCGGCTGACGGTCACGCCGGGGCACGAGGCCGCGGTCGCCGCCGCCCTCGGCGCCGCCGCGGACGCGGTGGCCGTGGCCTCGCCGACCGCGGCCGCCGGAGCCATCCGCCACCTCCGCACGGCGGACGCGGGCCGAGCGGCCTTCCTGATCACCCCGGACCCGGACGCGGCCGTTCCGGCCGCTGCGCCGGGTGGGCCGGCTGCGCCGGATGTGCCCGGTGGCGGCCTACCCGGTGCGGCCGCGACGCCCGTGGCGGAGGTGGTGCGCGGGGAGCCCGGGCTGGTGCGGGCCGTGGCGCGGGTGCTGCGGGAGTACGTCGTCGTCGGGACCCTGGAGGAGGCCGAGGCGCTCGTCGCGGCGCACCCCGACGCGGTGGCCGTGACCCTCGACGGCGACGTGCTCGGGGCGCACCACGCGCACGGCGGTTCCGCGGCCGCCCCCAGCCTGATCGAGGTGCAGGCCGCGGTCGACGAGGCGGGCGCCGAGCTGGACCGGCTGGACGGGCAGTGCGAGGAGCTCGGCGAGGCCCAGGAGGCCGCCCGGGAGCGTCGCCGCGAACTCGCCGCCCGCGTCGAGGAGGCCGGTGAGCGCCGCCGCGCCGCGGAGCAGGCCCGGGCCGGGGTGGCCCAGCAGCTCGGCCGGCTCGCCGGGCAGGCGAAGGGCGCCGCCGGTGAGGCCGAGCGCACGGCGACCGCCGCGGCCAAGGCGCAGGACGCGCTGGAGCAGGCCCTGGCCGAGGTGGCGGAGTGCGCCGAGCGGCTCGCCGCCGCCGAGGAGAACGACCCCGCCGGGGACGAGGCCGCGCAGGAGCCGGACACCGCCGTGCGGGACCGGCTCGCCGCCGACGGGGCCAACGCCCGGCAGACCGAGATGGAGGCCCGCCTCCAACTGCGTACCCACGAGGAGCGGGTCAAGGGCCTGGCCGGCCGGGCCGACGCCCTCGACCGCGGCGCCCGCGCCGAGCGCGAGGCCCGGGCGCGGGCCGAGCGCCGCCGCCGGCGGATGCAGTACGAGGCCACCGTGGCGCGGGCCGTCGCCGACGGCGCCCGCCAGCTCCTCGCCCACCTCGACGTCTCCCTCGGCCGCGCCGAGCAGGAGCGCGCGGTCGCCGAGCAGGCCAAGGCCCTGCGCGAGCGGGAGCTCGCCGAGGCCCGCAACCGCGGCCGCGACCTCAAGGGCGAGCTGGACAAGCTCACCGACTCCGTGCACCGCGGCGAGGTCCTCGGGGCCGAGAAGCGGCTGCGCATCGAACAGGTGGAGGGCCGCGCCCTGGAGGAGTTCGGGGTCGAGGCCGCCGCCCTCGTCGCCGAGTACGGGCCCGACCAGCCGGTGCCGCCGAGCCCGCCCGCCGAGGGCGAGGAGCTCCCCGCCGACCCGGAGCACCCCCGCAACCGGCCCGGACCGTACGTCCGGGCGCAGCAGGAGAAGCGGCTGAAGGCCGCCGAGCGCGCCTACCAGCAGCTCGGCAAGGTCAACCCGCTCGCGCTGGAGGAGTTCGCGGCCCTGGAGGAGCGCCACCGGTTCCTCAGCGAGCAGCTCGAGGACCTCCGCAAGACCCGCGCCGACCTGCTCCAGGTGGTACGGGAGGTCGACGAGCGCGTCGAGCAGGTCTTCACGGAGGCCTACCGGGACACCGCCCGGGAGTTCGAGGGGGTCTTCGCGCGGCTGTTCCCCGGCGGTGAGGGCCGGCTCGTCCTCACGGACCCCGACAACATGCTGACCACCGGTGTCGACGTGGAGGCCCGGCCGCCAGGCAAGAAGGTCAAGCGGCTGTCGCTGCTGTCGGGCGGTGAGCGGTCGCTGACGGCCGTCGCCCTGCTGGTGTCCATCTTCAAGGCCCGGCCGAGCCCGTTCTACGTGATGGACGAGGTCGAAGCGGCGCTGGACGACACCAACCTCCAGCGGCTGATCCGCATCATGCAGGAGCTCCAGGAGAGCTCGCAGCTGATCGTCATCACGCACCAGAAGCGGACGATGGAGGTCGCCGATGCCCTCTACGGCGTATCCATGCAGGGCGACGGAGTCTCCAAAGTGATCAGCCAGCGGCTCCGCTGACCTCCTCTCACTTCAAGAAATGAAGACCTCGGCCAGAAGCCGGTGGTGCCATGCGTCACTACGTTCGCTTCATGGCATTGCTCTCGCCCTATTGACTTCAAGAACTGAACACATAAGCTCGCTCCGCCGCCATATCCATTCGAGTGGTGCCGGATCTTCGGCTGTGCGCCACTGGAAGCACCACCCCACCCACCCCGTCCGCCACCGCAGCCGGGCACGCAGGAGCACACCTTGAGCAGCAGCAGGAGCGCAGCGCCGCCGCCGCCCGCGAGCAGCGGGCGCGCCGCCCACCCCGACCACCTCGGGCACGTCGTCTTCATCACCGCCGCCGCCGCGATGGGCGGCTTCCTCTTCGGCTACGACAGTGCCGTGATCAACGGCGCGGTCGAGGCGATCCGGAGCCGGTTCGACATCGGGTCCGAGGCGCTGGCACAGGTGATCGCCGCCGCACTGATCGGCTGCGCGATCGGCGCGGCCACCGCGGGCCGGATCGCCGACCGGATCGGCCGCATCCGGTGCATGCAGATCGCGTCGGTCCTGTTCGCCGCCAGCGCGATCGGCTCCGCCCTGCCGTTCGCCCTGTGGGACCTGGCCATGTGGCGGGTCATCGGCGGTTTCGCCATCGGCATGGCCTCGGTCATCGGCCCGGCCTACATCGCCGAGGTCTCCCCGGCGGCGTACCGGGGCCGGCTGGCCTCCTTCCAGCAGGCCGCCATCGTCATCGGCATCGCCATCTCCCAGCTCGTCAACTGGGGCATCCTCAACATGGCCGGCGGCGAGCAGCGCGGGGAGCTCGGCGGGCTGGAGGCCTGGCAGTGGATGCTGGGCGTGATGGTCATCCCGGCCCTGCTCTACGGCCTGCTGTCCTTCGCCATCCCCGAGTCCCCGCGGTTCCTGATCTCGGTGGGTCGCACCGAGCAGGCCAAGAAGGTCCTCACCGAGGTCGAGGGCTCCGGCATCGACACCGACGTGCGCGTGGCCGAGATCGACCGCGCCATGCGCTCCGAGCACAAGTCCACCTTCAAGGACCTGCTCGGCGGCCGCTTCGGCCTGCTGCCCATCGTCTGGGTCGGCATCGGCCTGTCGGTCTTCCAGCAGCTCGTCGGCATCAACGTGATCTTCTACTACAGCTCCTCGCTGTGGCAGTCGGTCGGCATCGACCCGAGCAGCTCGTTCTTCTACTCGTTCACCACGTCGATCATCAACATCATCGGCACCGTGATCGCGATGGTCTTCGTCGACCGGATCGGCCGCCGTCCCCTCGCCCTGATCGGCTCCGCCGGCATGGCCCTCTCCCTCGGTGCGGCCGCCTGGGCGTTCTCGTTCAAGACCGAGACCGGCGGCGAGATCTCCATCCCCGAGACCCAGGGCACCGTCGCCCTCGTCGCCGCGCACTGCTTCGTGCTCTTCTTCGCCCTCTCCTGGGGCGTGGTGGTCTGGGTGCTCCTCGGCGAGATGTTCCCCAACCGGATCCGTGCCGCCGCGCTCGGCGTCGCCGCGGCCGCCCAGTGGGTCGCCAACTGGCTCGTCACCGTCACCTTCCCGACGCTGTCGGACTGGAACCTGTCCGGCGCCTACATGATCTACACCGGCTTCGCCCTGCTCTCGATTCCGTTCGTCCTCAAGTGGGTGCCGGAGACGAAGGGCAAGGCGTTGGAGGAGATGGGGTAACCACCCCCGCCAACAACCCCCACTCCTCTCGCACGGGTGCTGCCCCGGCTCAGTCCTTGAGTCGGGGCAGCACCCGTTCGCACAGCAGGTGCAGGCTGCGCCAGCCCTCGTCCGGCGGCATCCCGCCGCACAGCGGATGCAGCACCAGGTTCCCCACCCCGCCCGCCGCCCGGGCGTACGCGACCGTCTCGTCCGGGGTCAGCACCCGGTACACGCCCTCCGCGCGCAGCTCGTCCACGGTCCGCGCGTGCGAGCGCACGGCGCTGCGGATCTCCTTCGACTGCCAGGACGCGTACGTGCCCGCCTCGTGCAGGAAGCAGCCGCCGTACTCGGCCCACACCCGGTCCGGGTCCTCGGCGACGTGCAGCAGCGGCGTCTCGGCCGCCGGCATCAGGCAGAAGCCCTCCGTGCCGTACTCCGCCAGCCGCTCCGTGTAGTACGCCTGGAGCTCCGGCAGGTGCGCGCTCGGGAAGAACGGCAGCCCGAGCCGGGCCGCCCGGCGCGCGGCGGCCCGCGAACTGCCCCCGACCAGCAGCAGCGGGTGCGGCCGGGTGAAGGGCGCCGGGGTCACCCGCACGGTGCGGCCGCGGAAGGCGAACGGCTCGCCCGTCCACGCCGCCAGCAGCGTTTCGAGCAGCTCGTCCTGGAGCCGGCCGCGCCGCCCCCAGTCGACGCCGTGCTGCTCGTACTCCTCGGGCCGGTAGCCGATGCCCGCGACCGTGACGAGCCGGCCGCCGCTCAGCAGGTCCAGGACGGCGATGTCCTCGGCCAGCCGCAGCGGGTCGTGCAGCGGGCCGATGACCGCCGAGACGGTGACGGAGATCCGGCGGGTGGCGCCGAGGACCGCGCCCGCGAACGCGAACGGCGAGGGCAGCCAGTTGTTGCCGGTGCCGTGGTGCTCCTCGGTCTGGACGGTGTCGACGCCTCGGTCGTCCGCGTACCGCGCCATCTCCAGGGCCGCCCGGTAGCGGGCGGACAGGGTCTCGGGGGTGCTGTTCGGATCGACGAGGTTGAACCGGGCCACGGTGACGGGCATGAGGAAAGTCCCCCTTCGCCGGATGCGGGTGGGCGGGCGAAGGGGGACGGTAGCTGACGGGACGTCAGTTGGACAGGGGGCGCGTCAGCCGGACAGGGACGCCGGCTGCTCGGGCCGCCCGGCCCCCGCCTCCGGCTGCCCGTTCGCCGGGCCCGCCACCGGGCCCGCCGGCTCCGTCCGCGCCGTGCGCGGCAGGACCGCGTACAGCGCCCCGGAGGTGAGGATGCCGGCCACCCATCCCAGGCCGTTCGCCCCGACCCAGGTGCCGGCCAGCGGCCCGGCGAACCAGTCGACCCGGGTGAACAGCAGGCCCACCGCGAGGGCCGCGCCCCACGCCGCCATGGCCTGCCAGGCGTACCCGCCCCGGTACCAGTAGGCGCTGGTGGGGGAGGTGTCCAGCAGGGCGGCCCCGTCGTAGGACGTGCGGCGCAGCATGTCCACGCCGAAGACGCCGATCCACGCCGAGAAGGCCACCGCCAGCAGCGTCAGGAAGGAGATGAACGAGCCGAAGAAGCTGGTGGCGACGACCATCAGCAGGAAGCCGAAGACCAGGCTGATGGCCGCGTTCACGCTGACCGCGGCCGCACGCGGCACCTTGATGCCGAGCGTCTGCGCGGTGAAGCCGGCCGAGTACATCGACATCGAGTTGATCAGCAGCATGCCGACCAGCGCGATCAGCAGGTACGGGACCGCGATCCAGGCGGGCAGCAGGCGGCCGATGAAGGAGACCGGGTCCTGTGCGGAGGCCAGGTCCGGGGTCCCGACCGCCATCACCGCGCCCATCAGCGCCATCGGGATGACGACGACGGCCGCCCCGCCGACGGTGGCACCGACCACGCCCCGCGTCGACGCCGTGTGCGGCAGGTAGCGGGTGAAGTCCGGGCCCGACGGCACCCAGCTGATGCCGCCCGCGGCGATCGTGCCGATGCCGGCGACCATCATCGCGGTGGAGCCGGCCGGCTTGTCGAACACCGCGGACCAGTCCGTCTCGGCGACCAGCCAGCCCAGCACCAGGAGGCTGAACGCCCCGAACAGGTACGTCGACCAGGTCGAGCACACGCGCAGCGCGCCGATGCCGAGCCCGGAGACCAGGAAGGTGCAGCCGACGAACAGCAGCAGGGTGACCATGACCAGGGCGGTGTTCTTCTGCACGCCGAACAACAGGTCCAGCACCGTCAGCAGCGCGAATGCGCCGCTGACCGCGTTGATCGTCTCCCAGCCCCAGCGGGCGATCCAGATCAGCGCCCCGGGGAAGAGGTTGCCGCGCTGCCCGAACACCGCCCGTGACAGCGCCATGCCGGGCGCGCCGCCGCGCCGGCCGGCTATGGAGATCAGGCCCACGAGCCCGTACGAGACGACCGGTGCGGTCACCGCGACGGCCAGCACCTGCCAGATGTTCAGCCCGTTGGAGATCACCAGCCCGGCGCCCATGGTCAGCAGCAGCACGCTGATGTTGGCGGCGACCCAGGTGGGGACGAGCTCGCGGACCCGTCCGGTGCGCTCGTCGTCGGGTACGGGCTCCAGGCCGCGGGTCTCTATCGCGCCGTCGGGGGAATCGGCAGGCATACGTGCTCCGATGGGGTGATGTGCAGAGAGTCACCCATCATCGCCGTTACCGCCTGAAAGGTACAAACCACGGCGCAAGGCCGGAGAGCGGGACGGTCCGGACCCGGCCCGCCGCTGCCGCGGCCCGCGGCGGGATGCCCCGGCCCCGGGGACCGGGTCGCGCATACTGAAACGCGTTATGGACATCCTCATCATTGCTGTACTCATCGCCCTGGTCGCGGTCGTCGTGGCCGGCGGGCTGGTGGTCGGCAGCCGCAAGAAGAAGCAGCTGCCGCCCACGGCGCCGCCGAGCACGCCGACCATCACTGCCCCGCCCGCCGAACCGCAGGTGGGGGAGGACGCCGCCACGACGGCGGAAGAGCCGCGCCGCACGATCGAGGAGGTCGTACTCCCCGAGGCGGAGGCGGCGGCCCCTGCGGCCCCCGAGGCGCCGGTCGTCCCGGCCCAGACCGCTCCCCCCGCCCCCGAGATCGAGGTGCCCGAGCCCACCGCCGGCCGCCTGGTCCGGCTCCGCGCCCGGCTCGCGCGCTCGCAGAACTCCCTCGGCAAGGGTCTGCTCACGCTGCTGTCGCGCGAGCACCTCGACGAGGACACCTGGGAGGAGATCGAGGAGACGCTCCTCATCGCCGACGTCGGTGTCGTCCCCACCCAGGAACTGGTCGACCGGCTCCGCGAGCGGGTCCGGGTACTCGGCACCCGCACCCCGGCCGACCTGCGCACCCTGCTGCGCGAGGAGCTGCTGACCCTGGTCGGCACCGACCTCGACCGCGCCGTGAAGACCGAGAGCGGCGCCGACACCCCCGGCGTCGTGATGGTCGTCGGCGTCAACGGCACCGGCAAGACCACCACCACCGGCAAGCTCGCCCGCGTGCTCGTCGCCGACGGCCGCAGCGTCGTGCTCGGCGCCGCGGACACCTTCCGCGCCGCCGCCGCGGACCAGCTGCAGACCTGGGGCGAGCGGGTCGGCGCGCGCACCGTGCGCGGCCCCGAGGGCGGCGACCCGGCCTCGATCGCCTTCGACGCGGTCAAGGAGGGCATCGCCGAGGGCGCCGACGTGGTGCTCATCGACACCGCGGGCCGCCTGCACACCAAGACCGGCCTCATGGACGAGCTCGGCAAGGTCAAGCGCGTCGTGGAGAAGCACGGCCCGCTGGACGAGGTGCTGCTCGTCCTCGACGCGACCACCGGGCAGAACGGCCTCACCCAGGCCCGCGTCTTCGCCGAGGTCGTGGACATCACCGGCATCGTGCTCACCAAGCTCGACGGCACCGCCAAGGGCGGCATCGTCGTCGCCGTGCAGCGCGAGCTCGGCGTCCCCGTCAAGCTCGTCGGGCTCGGCGAGGGCCCGGACGACCTGGCCCCCTTCGAGCCGGAGGCCTTCGTCGACGCCCTGATCGGCGACTGAGCCCCCGTACGCGCCCCGTACGCACCTCGCGCCGGCGCCCCCGCGTTCCGCCCGGAACGCGGGGGCGCCGGCGTACCGCCGCGGGCGCTACCGCCGCAGCCGGTGGCAGATGTACGCGAGCGTGCCCAGCAGGAGCCGGGCCTGCGGGGGGCCGCCCGCGGAGTCGAGCGCGGGCGGGCGCAGCCAGCCGACGGGGCCGAGACCGGCGTGGTCGGACGGCGGGGCGGTCACGAAGGCCCCCGACCCGAGGGCGCGCAGGTCGAGGTCGGCGTCGTCCCAGCCCATCCGGTAGAGCAGCTGCGGCAGCTCGGCCGCAGCGCCCGGGGCCACGAAGAACTGGGCCCGGCCGTCCGGGGTCGCGGTGACCGGCCCGAGCGGCAGGCCCATCCGCTCCAGCCGGACCAGCGCCCGCCGCCCGGCCTCCTGCGACACCTCGATGACGTCGAAGCCGCGGCCCACCGGCAGCAGGACCGCCGCCCCCGGGTACTCGCCCCAGGTCGCCGTGACCTCGTCCAGGGTGGCGCCCGCCTTGACGGTGGGGGCGAGCGGCAGCGGGTGCGCGCCCGGCGCGGGGCAGGCCGCGTGGCCGCAGGAGCAGTTGCGGGCGGGGGCCGCGGCCCGGGCGCCGGGGACCACGTCCCAGCCCCACAGCCCGGTGTACTCCGCCACCGCCGTGCACTCCGACGTCCGCCCCCGGCGCCGGGTACCGGAGCGGAACTCCTTGGTGCTGCGGCTGCTGCCGATCGTGAAGCCCATGCCCATGCCCCCTCCAACGGGTTGGATGCGCCGGTGGTTACGACGTCGGCGGGTACGGGTCGGGCCCGGCTTCCGGCGATCCACCCGGCGCACTCCTCGCCGCGCGCGCCCCGAGCGCACTCCCGTCCAACCGATCATTTTTGGCTCGCTGCCAAGTGAATCGCGCCTGGCGGGTGGCTTCTCCAAGCACAGGGGTGGCGAATGGTGGCGTTTCGACGATCGGCCTCGCCCTGGGGGTGATCGTAGGATTACTTTCGGTGCACGAACCCGAAAGGCTGACCCGAATGTGGTTATGCCGGAGGCAAGGCGTGAAGGACCTGTGAAGGTCCCCGGCGGCGCCCGCCGCCACGGCCAGGGTTTCGTGAGAACGGACTGAGCGGATGGGGGCGTTCCAGTGAGCGGCAACGGCGCAAGCGGAACGAGCGGAGAACCGGACCTCCCGGGCCCAGCCGCCCGCAACGAACAACTGACCTCGTGGTTCGTGCGCAGCGGCTGGTCCAAGGGCGAACTCGCCCGGCAGGTGAACCGGCGCGCCCGGCAGATGGGCGCCCACCACATCAGCACGGACACCTCCCGGGTGCGCCGCTGGCTCGACGGCGAACAGCCCCGCGAGCCCGTGCCGCGCATCCTGTCCGAGCTGTTCTCCGAACGGTTCGGCTCGGTCGTCGCCATCGAGCAGCTCGGCCTGCGCACCGCCCACCAGACCCCGTCCGTCTCCGGCGTGGACCTGCCCTGGGCCGGCCCGCAGACCGTCGAACTGCTCGGCGAGTTCTCCCGCAGCGACCTCATGCTCGCCCGCCGAGGCTTCCTCGGGACCTCCCTGACCCTCTCCGCGGGCCCCGCCCTGATCGAGCCGATGCAGCGCTGGCTGGTCCCGGTCCCGGCCGCCGACCCGGCCGTCCGCGAGCCCGGCCCCGGCGGTGCGCTGAGCGGCCACCGCCCGCCGCGGCTCTCCGAACCGGAACTCGACCTCCTCGAATCCACCACCGTGATGTTCCGCCAGTGGGACGCCCAGTGCGGCGGCGGACTGCGCCGCAAGGCCGTCGTGGGCCAGCTGCACGAGGTCACCGACCTGCTCCAGGAGACCCACCCGGCGCCCGTCATGAAGAGGCTGTTCAAGGTAGCCGCCGAACTCGCCGAACTCGCCGGCTGGATGAGCTACGACGTCGGGCTGCACCCCACCGCGCAGAAGTACTTCGTCCTCGCGCTGCACGCCGCCAAGGAGGCCGGCGACAAGCCGCTCGGCTCGTACATCCTCTCCAACATGAGCCGCCAGATGATCCACCTCGGCCGCCCCGAGGACGCCCTGGAGCTCATCCACCTCGCCCAGTACGGCAGCCGCGACTGCGCCGGCCCCCGCACCCAGGCCATGCTGTATGCGATGGAGGCCCGCGCCTACGCCAACATGGGCCAGCCCAGCCGCTGCAAGCGGGCCGTCCGCATGGCCGAGGACACCTTCGGCGACATCGCCTTCGGCGACCAGCCCGAGCCCGACTGGATCCGCTTCTTCACCGAGGCCGAGCTCAACGGCGAGAACTCCCACTCCTACCGCGACCTCGCCTACGTCGCCGGCCGCAGCCCCATGTACGCCTCCCTCGCCGAACCCGTCATGGAACGGGCCGTCGAACTCTTCGGCAAGGACGAGGTGCACCAGCGCTCCTACGCCCTCAACCTCGTCGGCATGGCCACCGTGCACCTGCTCCAGCGCCAGCCCGAGCAGGCCGTCGCCTTCGTCGACCGCGCCCTCGAAGTGGCCGGAAAGATCCGGTCCGAAAGGGTGAACACCCGGCTGCGGAAGACCGTCGACACCGCCGCCCGTGAGTACGGCGACGTCTCCGAGGTCGTCCAGCTCACCGACCACCTCGCCGCCCGGCTCCCCGAGGCCGCGGAGGCCGTCTGACGGCCCCGCCCGGCCGCCCCCCGAGGCCCCGGCCGCGGCAGACACCCCGTGAAGCCCGATCAGGCTCCCCCAGCCAGGACTCCCGGGTGCTGCCGCGGCCGGTCCCCTTGAACCATCCGTTCATGGACGCGTAACACGTCCGACCTCTTCGTCACGGTCGCGAAACATCGAGCGGCGCCGCCGGAAACCGGCCTGCGCGAATCTCATGGCCATTAACCGGCCAGCCAGGTCCCGGGCCCACCCCGGCCCGCACCCTGCGCCGCTGAACGTTCCACGATCGCCCGCACGCGAACGTACCGACGACGAGGAGACGCCGATGGCATCAGCCATCACGACCCTCGCGGCAGACGCCCCGACGCTCTCCGCCGCGAACACCGGGTTCATGCTCATCTGCTCCGCCCTGGTCATGCTGATGACCCCGGGACTCGCCTTCTTCTACGGCGGCATGGTCCGCGTCAAGAGCAGCCTCAACATGCTGATGATGAGCTTCATCAGCCTCGGGATCGTCACGGTCCTGTGGGTGCTCTACGGCTTCAGCATCGCCTTCGGCGCCGACACCGGCGGAGTCATCGGCTGGTCCCCCGACTACCTCGGCCTCAGCGGCATCGGCATCACCGAGCTCTGGGACGGCTACACCATCCCGGTCTACGTCTTCGCCGTCTTCCAGCTCATGTTCGCCGTCATCACCCCCGCCCTGATCAGCGGCGCCCTCGCCGACCGCGTCAAGTTCAGCGCCTGGGCCCTGTTCACGGCCCTGTGGGTCACCGTCGTCTACTTCCCCGTCGCCCACTGGGTCTGGGCCCCCGGCGGCTGGCTCTTCGACCTCGGCGTGATCGACTTCGCGGGCGGCACCGCCGTCCACATCAACGCGGGCGCCGCCGCCTTCGCCGTCATCCTCGTCATCGGCAAGCGCGTCGGCTTCAAGCGGGACCCGATGCGCCCGCACAGCCTCCCCCTCGTCATGCTCGGCGCCGGCCTGCTGTGGTTCGGCTGGTTCGGCTTCAACGCCGGCTCCTGGCTCGGCAACGACGACGGCGTCGGCGCCGTGATGTTCCTCAACACCCAGGTCGCCACCGCAGCCGCGATGCTCGCCTGGCTCGGCTACGAGAAGCTGCGCCACGGCTCCTTCACCACCCTCGGCGCCGCCTCCGGCGCGGTCGCCGGCCTCGTCGCCATCACCCCCGCCGGCGGCTCCTGCTCCCCGCTCGGCGCGCTCGCCATCGGCGCCATCGCCGGCCTGCTGTGCGCCATGGCCGTCGGCCTCAAGTACAAGTTCGGCTACGACGACTCCCTCGACGTCGTCGGCGTCCACCTCGTCGGCGGCATCGTCGGCTCGCTCCTCGTCGGCTTCTTCGCCACCGGCGGTGTCCAGTCCGACGCGGCCGGCCTCTTCTACGGCGGCGGCCCGGAACAGCTCGGCAAGCAGGCAGTGGGCGTCTTCTCCGTCCTCGCCTACTCTCTCGTCGCATCCGCCGTGCTCGCCCTCCTCCTCGACAAGACGATGGGGATGCGGGTCACCGAGGACGACGAGGTCTCCGGCATCGACCAGGTCGAGCACGCCGAGACCGCCTACGACTTCAGCGGGGCCGGCGGCGGCACCTCCGCCCGGAGCACCGCCCCCGCCGCCGCCCCCGCTGCCGCCGCGAGCAAGAAGGTTGACGCATGAAGCTGATCACCGCGATCGTCAAGCCGCACCGGCTGGACGAGATCAAGGACGCCCTCCAGCGGTACGGAGTGCAGGGCCTGACCGTCTCCGAAGCCAGCGGCTACGGCCGCCAGCGCGGCCACACCGAGGTCTACCGCGGTGCCGAGTACACCGTGGACCTCGTGCCCAAGATCCGCATCGAGGTCGTCGTCGAGGACGACGACGCCGAGCCGGTCATGGAAATCCTGGTGCAGGGCGCCCGTACCGGCAAGATCGGTGACGGCAAGGTGTGGAGCGTCCAGGTGGACGCCCTGATCCGCGTCCGCACCGGCGAGCGCGGCGCCGAAGCGCTCTAACGACGGGAGACCCTGGGTGACGAGCGTCGACGAGACCACGGACACCTCCGACCCGGGACCCAGCGGCTACGCCGCGGCCCGGCTGCGACTCCTCCAGCAGGAGTCGCGGTCCGGGCCCTCGCGGCGTTCCGCGCTGGCCGGGCTGACCGACGACTGGCTGAACGCCCTGTTCACCACCGCCGCGCGGGAGACAGGCGTACGCGGCGCCGCCCTCGTCGCCGTCGGCGGCTACGGGCGCGGCGAACTCTCCCCGCGCAGCGACCTCGACCTGCTCCTCCTCCACGACGGCAAGGCCGCCCCCGCCGACCTGGCCCGCCTCGCCGACCGCATCTGGTACCCCGTCTGGGACCTCGGCCTCTCCCTGGACCACTCCGTCCGCACCCCCGGCGAGGCCCGCAGGACCGCCGCCGAGGACCTCAAGGTCCACCTCGGACTCCTCGACGCCCGCGCCGTCGCCGGCGACCTCGGCCTCCTCACCGGCCTGCGCACCTCCGTCCTCGCCGACTGGCGCAACCACGCCCCCAAACGCCTGCCCCACCTGCACGCCATGTGCCGCGAACGCGCCGACCGGGCCGGCGAACTCCGCTTCCTCCTCGAACCCGACCTCAAGGAGGCCCGCGGCGGCCTCCGGGACATCACCGCCCTGCGCGCCGTCGCCGCCTCCTGGGTCGCCGACGCACCCCGCGAGGGCCTCGCCGAAGCCCGCCGCCGGCTCCTCGACGCCCGCGACGCCCTCCACCTCGTCACCGGGCGCGCCGGCGACCGGCTCGCCCTCCAGGAACAGGACCAGGTCGCCGCCCGGCTCGGCCTGCTCGACGCGGACGCGCTGCTCCGCGAGGTCTACGAGGCCGCCCGGACCGTCGCCTACGCCGCCGACGTCACCTGGCGCGAGGTCGGCCGCGTCCTGCGCGCCCGCGCCGCCCGGCCCCGGCTGCGCGGACTCCTCGGCAACCGCGGCCCCGCCGCCGAACGCGCCCCGCTCGCCGAGGGCGTCGTCGAGTCCGACGGCGAGGCCGTCCTCGCCCGCGCCGCCCGGCCCGAACGCGACCCCGTCCTCGCCCTGCGCCTCGGCGCCGCCGCCGCCCAGGCCGGACTGCCCGTCTCACCGCACGCCGTACGCCGCCTCGCCGCCCAGAGCCGGCCGCTACCGGTGCCCTGGCCCGCCGAGGCCCGCGAACAGCTCCTCACCCTGCTCGGGGCGGGGGAGCCCACCGTCGGGGTCTGGGAGGCCCTGGAGGCCGAGGGCATCGTCTCCGCGCTCCTGCCCGACTGGGAGCGGGTCCGCTGCCGCCCGCAGCGCAACCCCGTCCACACCTGGACCGTCGACCGGCACCTGGTGGAGACCGCCGTCCGGGCCTCCGCCATGACCCGCCGCGTCGGCCGCCCCGACCTGCTGCTGATGGCCGCCCTGCTGCACGACGTCGGCAAGGGCTGGCCCGGCGACCACTCCGTCGTCGGCGAGACCATCGCCCGCGACACGGCCCTTCGCCTCGGCTTCGCCGACGCCGACGCCGACGTCCTGGCCACCCTGGTCCGCCACCACCTGCTGCTGGCCGAGACCGCCACCCGGCGCGACCTCGACGACCCAGCGACGGTCCGCTCCGTCGCCGAAGCCGTCGGCACCCCCGGCACGCTGGAACTCCTGCACGCCCTCACCGAGGCCGACGCGCTCGCCACCGGCCCCGCCGCCTGGTCGGCCTGGCGTGCCTCCCTGGTCGCCGACCTGGTCCGGCGGGTCGCCGCCGTCCTCGGCGGGGCCCCCGTCCCCGGACAGCCCGACCCGGCGCCCTCCGCCGAGGAGGAACGGCTCGCGGTGGAGGCCCTGCGCACCGGGGAACCCGTCCTGGCCCTGCACACCCGGCACGAGGAGGACGCCGTCGGGGTGGAACTCGCCGTCGCCGTCCCCGACCAGCCGGGCGTGCTCCCCGCGGTGGCCGGGGTCCTCGCCCTGCACCGGCTCACCGTCCGCGCCGCCGACCTGCGCGCGCTGGAACTCCCCGAGCACCTCGGGGAGGTCCTCGTGCTCCGGTGGCGGGTGGCCGCCGAGTACGGGCGCCTGCCCGAGGCCGCCCGGCTCCGCGCCGACCTGGTCCGGGCCCTGGACGGCTCCCTCGACGTCTCCGCGAAGCTCGCCGACCGGGAGGCGGCGTACCCGCGGCGGCGCGGGGTGGTCCCGCCGCCGCCGCGGGTCACCGTGGTCCCGGACGTGTCCTCGCTCGCCACCGTCCTGGAGGTGCGGGCGCCCGACGGGGTGGGGCTGCTGCACCGGATCGGGCGGGCGCTGGAGGGGGCGGGCGTCCGGGTCCGCAGCGCGCACGTCTCGACGCTGGGCGCGAACGCCGTGGACTCGCTGTACGTCACCACGGTCGAGGGCAAGCCCCTCGACCCCGGCGGCGCGGCCGCCGTGGCCGACGCCCTCGCCACCGCCCTGTCATAGCCGCACCGCCGCCCGGCCGCCCGCCGGCGCCCACCGCTGCGCGGAGCCGTTCCCCAGCCCCGCCCCTTCCCGAAACCGGGGACCCCGCCCCCGGCCCCCGGCGCCCCGAACGCAGGCGGGGCCGGAGCTTCGGGGGCTCCGCCCCCGGACCCCGCGCCTCAAACGCCGGCGGGGCTGGAATTGCCGCGCCGCCCGCACTTCGACCTTCGGCCGCTCGTTGTAGGGGTGTGCTCCCCGCCGGCGGAGGTGAACCGGCGGGGATGACCCCGAGCGCGCCCGAGGCGCCGCGGTGTGCAATGCCTGCTCCCCGTACGTGCGGGGTTCACGGCCCTGCCTGCCTCATCCGGCAGGCGGGGCCTATTTGTCTGCGCGGCCGGATACCCTGGATGGCGATTCTCAACGTCCCCGACCCCAAGGACCAGCGAGCGCCGTGTTCGATACCCTCTCCGACCGCCTGGCGAGTACTTTCAAGACCCTGCGAGGCAAGGGGCGCCTGTCCGAGGCGGACGTCGACTCCGCGGCCCGGGAGATCCGTATCGCGCTCCTCGAGGCGGACGTCGCCCTTCCGGTCGTCCGGTCGTTCATCAAGAACGTCAAGGAAAGGGCGCTGGGGGCCGAGGTCTCCAAGGCGCTCAACCCGGGCCAGCAGGTCCTCAAGATCGTCAACGACGAGCTGGTCTCGATCCTCGGTGGCGAAACCCGCCGCCTGCGGTTCGCCAAGACCGCCCCCACCGTGATCATGCTCGCGGGTCTCCAGGGTGCCGGTAAGACCACCCTCGCCGGGAAGCTCGGCTTCTGGCTGAAGGGCCAGGGCCACACCCCGCTGCTCGTCGCCTGCGACCTCCAGCGCCCCAACGCGGTCAACCAGCTGGGCATCGTCGCCGAGCGCGCCGGCGTCGGCTTCTACGGCCCGCAGCCCGGCAACGGCGTCGGCGACCCGATCCAGGTCGCGAAGGACTCCATCGAGTACGCGCGCACCAAGCAGCACGACATCGTCATCGTCGACACCGCCGGTCGCCTCGGCATCGACGCCGAGATGATGCAGCAGGCCGCGGACATCCGGGACGCGGTCTCGCCCGACGAGATCCTCTTCGTCGTCGACGCGATGATCGGTCAGGACGCGGTCAACACCGCCGAGGCCTTCCGCGACGGCGTCGGCTTCGACGGCGTCGTGCTCTCCAAGCTCGACGGCGACGCCCGCGGTGGTGCCGCGCTCTCCATCGCGCACGTCACCGGCAAGCAGATCATGTTCGCCTCGAACGGCGAGAAGCTCGACGACTTCGACGCGTTCCACCCGGACCGCATGGCGGGCCGGATCCTCGACATGGGTGACATGCTCACCCTCATCGAGCAGGCCGAGAAGACCTTCTCGCAGGCCGAGGCCGAGAAGATGGCGGCCAAGCTCGCCAAGGGTCCCAAGGAGTTCACGCTCGACGACTTCCTGGCCCAGATGGAGCAGGTCCGCAAGATGGGCTCCATCTCCAAGCTCCTCGGCATGCTGCCGGGCATGGGCCAGATCAAGGACCAGATCAACAACATCGACGAGCGCGACGTCGACCGCACCGCCGCGATCATCAAGTCGATGACCCCGGCCGAGCGCCAGGACCCGACGATCATCAACGGCTCGCGCCGCGCCCGTATCGCCAAGGGCTCCGGTGTCGAGGTGAGCGCGGTCAAGAACCTGGTGGAGCGGTTCTTCGACGCCCGCAAGATGATGTCCCGCATGGCCCAGGGCGGCGGCATGCCCGGTATGCCGGGCATCCCGGGGATGGGCGGCGGCCCCGGCCGCCAGAAGAAGCAGCCCAAGCAGGCCAAGGGCAAGCGCAAGAGCGGCAACCCGATGAAGCGCAAGCAGGAGGAGCTGGAGGCCGCCACGCGGCGCGAGCAGGCCGCGCAGGGCGGTGTGCCCGGCGCCGCCGGCAGCCCGTTCGGCCTGCCGGCCGGGGGCCAGTCGGGGCAGGACTTCGACCTGCCGGACGAGTTCAAGAAGTTCATGAAGTAGCGCGACGAGCAGCCCGACGACGAGTCGAGCGCTGTCGTACGGGCCCCGGCCGCGGGATGCGGCCGGGGCCCGTCCGCGTCCGCGCGCGGTGCCGTGGACGTCCGGAAGCCACCGTCCGGAATATCCCTTATGGTCGGCCGGGAGGACGGCAGTAAGGAGGCCATTGGTGCCCAGCCCCACTCCCGCACCGCCCCGCGACCGGGCCGACACCCCCTGGCGGTCGGAGGGCGCGCCGCCCGGCCCGCAGCCGAGGAAACGCATGCCCGGCGGTGGCTGGCGCGGGCTGGTCCTGGCCGCCCTCGTCGTGTTCCTGGTGACCAACCTGGTGCTGTCGTTCTTCAACGAGCCCGACGAGCCGACGATCTCGTACACCGAGTTCAGCAAGCAGGTCGCCGCCGGGAACGTCTCGAAGATCTACTCCAAGGGCGACGCCATCCAGGGCGAGCTGAAGGCGAAGCAGCCGCTTCCGCAGGGCGGCGGCGAGGAGAAGGGCGACTACACCAAGTTCGTCACCCAGCGGCCGGCCTTCGCCGAGGACGACCTGTGGGCCGATCTCACCCGGCAGAACGTGACCGTGACGGCCTCCCCGGTCGTCGTCCAGCGCAGCTTCCTGGCCAACCTGCTGCTCTCGCTCGCCCCGATGCTGCTGCTGATCCTGCTGTGGGTGTTCATCGCCCGCCGGATGGGCTCGGCGATGGGCGGCGGCCTCGGCGCGCTGGGCCGCAAGGCGCCGCCCCGGCCCGTGGAGCTGGAGGAGGGCGCGAAGCGCACCACCTTCGAGGACGTGGCGGGCATCGACGAGGTCGCGGGCGAGCTGAGCGACGTCGTCGACTTCCTGAAGGACCCCCAGCGCTACCGCAGGATGGGCGCCCGGATGCCCGGCGGCGTCCTCCTCTCGGGCCTGCCCGGCACGGGCAAGACCCTGCTGGCCCGCGCGGTCGCCGGCGAGGCCGGCGTGCCGTTCTTCTCCGCGTCGGCCTCCGAGTTCATCGAGATGATCGTCGGCGTCGGCGCATCCCGGGTCAGGGAGCTGTTCGCGGAGGCGCGCAAGGTCGCGCCCGCGATCATCTTCATCGACGAGATCGACACCATCGGCCGGGCCCGCGGCGCCGGGGGCGGCATCGGCGGCCACGACGAACGAGAGCAGACCCTCAACCAGATCCTGACCGAGATGGACGGCTTCTCCGGCTCCGAGGGCGTCGTCGTGATCGCCGCGACCAACCGGGCCGACGTCCTGGACCCGGCCCTCACCCGCCCCGGCCGCTTCGACCGCACGGTCACCGTCTCCCCGCCCGACAAGAGCGGCCGGGAGGCGATCCTGCGGATCCACACCCGCGAGATCCCGCTCGCCCCCGACGTGGACCTGGAGCACGTGGCCGCCACGACCCCCGGCATGACCGGCGCCGAGCTCGCCAACCTCGCCAACGAGGGCGCGCTGCTGGCGGTCAAACGGGGGCGCGACGCGGTCACCCGGGCCGACCTGTCCGAGGCCCTGGAGAAGGTGCAGCTCGGCGCGGAACGGCCGCTCGTCATGCCGCAGGAGGAGCGCCGCCGCACCGCGTACCACGAGAGCGGGCACGCCCTGCTCGGCATGCTCCAACCGGGCGCCGACCCGGTCCGCAAGATCACGATCGTGCCGCGCGGACGGGCCCTCGGCGTCACCCTGTCCACGCCCGAGGCGGACCGGTACGCCTACACCGAGGAGTACCTGCGCGGCCGGATCATCGGCGCGCTGGGCGGCATGGCGGCCGAGCACACCGTGTACGACGTGATCACCACCGGGTCCGAAAACGACCTGGAGCAGGTCACCGGCATCGTCCGCGGCATGGTCGGCCGGTGGGGCATGAGCGAGCGCATCGGCCGGCTCACCGCGATCCCGTCCGACCCGCAGAGCCCGTACGGCCTGGTCGCGGCCCCGTCCACGCTCGACGCGGTGGACGTGGAGATGCGCCGGATCGTGGACGAGTGCTACATGGAGGCCTGCCGCCTGCTGCGCGAACACCGGCCGAAGCTCGACGCCCTCGCCGAGGCCCTGCTGGAGAACGAGACCCTGGACGAGGCCGCCGCGTACGCCACCGCCGGCATCCCGCGCCTGGCGAAGTGACCCCCGGGGCCCCGTCGCCGGGGCCGTCCGGGCGGCCCGTGCCCGCTCCCGGGCCCGTTCCTGCGTCAGGGCACCCGGGCGATCACGTAGCGGAAGATGTTCGGCAGCCAGACGGCGCCGTCCGCCCGCTCGTACGGGTGAAGCGCCTCGGTGAGCTCCTTCTCCACCTGCGCCGGGTCGCACGAGCGGTCGTACAGGCCGGTCGAGAGCAGGCCGCGCACCGCACTGTCCAAATCGGCGTACCCGAAGGGGCAGAACACCCGGCCCGACCCGTCGGGCACCAGCCCGGCCTCCGCCACCAGCGCGTCCAGGTCCTGCGGGGCCGGGCCGCACCCGTGCACGGCCGGCACGGTGCAGCGCTCCGCCGGGCCCCAGCCGGCCAGGACGACCGCCCCGCCGCGCCGGACCGCCGGCAGGGCGGCGGCCAGGGACGCCGCCGACGTCGAGAAGCCGAGCAGCACGTCGTACGGCCGGCCGGCCACCGCCGGCGGGGCCGCCGCCACCTCCAGCAGCCGTTCGCGCGCCAGGGCCCGCCGGGACGGATCCGCCTCCACGCCCGTGGTGGCCGCTCCCCGCCCCTCGGCCAGCAGCAGGGCCAGCCCGGCTCCGCAGTCCAGGCCGAGCAGCCGGTCGCCCGGCCCGATCTCCAGCCGGTCGAAGACCGCCTCGTACAGCGGTACGAGCATCCGCTCCTGGATCTCCGCCCAGTCCCGGGCGGCGAGTGTCGGCGTCGGCGTCGGTGTCATCGAAAGAGCGCTCCTGATTCCTTGTCGCCCCCTTGCCCCCGTTGCCAGAGAACTCCCCATTCGCCCCCGCGTCCAGAGGAGTGCGCCACCCGATTCACGGATCGAGCACCCGGCGCCGTACCATTCGCGCCATGGCAAAGGCTCCCGTTCTCACCCCCCAGGCGGAGGATTTCCCCCGCTGGTACCAGGATCTGATCAACAAGGCCGAACTGGCCGACAACGGCCCAGTGCGCGGCACGATGGTCATCCGACCGTACGGCTACGGGCTGTGGGAGCGGATGCAGCAGGAGATGGACGCCCGGATCAAGGAATCGGGCGCCCAGAACGCGTACTTCCCGATGTTCATCCCGCAGGCCTACCTGACCAAGGAGGCCGAGCACGTCGAGGGCTTCGCCCCCGAGCTCGCGGTCGTCACCCACGGCGGTGGCAAGGAGCTGGAGGAGCCGGTCGTCGTCCGCCCCACCTCCGAGACGATCATCAACGACTACTTCTCGAAGTGGGTGCAGAGCTACCGCGACCTGCCCCTGCTGATCAACCAGTGGGCCAACGTGGTCCGCTGGGAGATGCGCCCCCGCGTGTTCCTCCGTACGAGTGAGTTCCTCTGGCAGGAGGGCCACACCGCCCACGCCACGTACGAGGACGCCCGCGACTACGCCGCGCACATCCACCGGAACGTGTACGGCGACTTCATGACCAACGTGCTCGGCATCGACGTCGTGCTCGGCCGCAAGACCCCCAAGGAGCGCTTCGCCGGCGCCATCAACACCCTCACCCTCGAGGGCATGATGGGCGACGGCAAGGCCCTCCAGATGGGCACCAGCCACGAGCTCGGCCAGAACTTCGCCAAGGCGTTCAACACCTCCTACCTGTCCAAGGAGGGCAAGCAGGAGCTGGTCTGGCAGACCTCGTGGGGCGTCTCCACCCGCATGGTCGGCGGTCTGATCATGTCGCACGGCGACGACAACGGCCTGCGGGTCCCGCCGCGCCTGGCCCACGTCCAGGTCGTCGTCATGGCGATCAAGGGCGACGAGGCCGTGGCCAAGGTGCGCGAGCTCGGCGACCGTCTGAAGGCCGTCGGCCTGCGGGTCCAGGTCGACGACCGCGTCGACGTCCCGTTCGGCCGCCGCGCCGTCGACTGGGAGCTCAAGGGCGTCCCGGTGCGCATCGAGATCGGCCCCCGCGACCTGGAGGCCGGCACGGCGATGCTGGCCCGCCGGATCCCGGGCGGCAAGGAGCCGGTGCAGATCGACGCCCTGGCGGACCTGCTGCCCAAGGTGCTGGAGGAGGACCAGGCGCAGCTGCTGCGGGAGTCCCGCGAGCGCCGGGAGTCGCGTACGACCGACGTGGCCACCATCGAGGAGGCCGGCGAGGCCGCGGTCGCCGGCGGCTGGGCGCGGATCCCGTGGGACGTGCTGGGCCCGGAGGGCGAGGCCAAGCTGGGCGAGCAGGCCGTGACCGTGCGCTGCCTGATCGCCGAGGACGGGTCGGTTCCGGAGTCGGACGACGCCCCCGGTACGCTCGCCATCGTCGCGCGGTCGTACTGACCGCCGACCGGTGATCGACGCAGGGTGACACTCGACGCGCCCCGGCGTGCGGCACGAGCCGCGCGCCGGGGCTGACGTCTGTCGGTCGTCGTTACGTACCGACTCCTCCTGGGATCGGCGCACCCGTCCTCGTCGGGACGCATCAGGCTGAACTGACTGGTACGTGCAAAAAATTTGGAATGGCCCGGAATCGGAACACCGGGGCCCCTCGGCTCGTTGTCACGACGTGAGCACGACACCACCTGTTCTCGCCGCAGAGCTGGCGCAGGCGTGGGCCGACATTCAGCGGCACCACCCCGAGCTGCCCGATCTTGCCGCCCCCGAGTCCCTGATCGGAGAGTCCTCGTCCGCCTGCGGCGCCGAACTCTCCTTCGAGCGACTGCTGCACGAGGCAGTCCACGGCATCGCCGCCGCCCGCGGAGTGCGCGACACCTCCCGGGCCGGCCGCTACCACAACCGCAGATTCCTCGCGATCGCCGAGGAGATGGGGCTGGACCACTCCGACGAGCCGCACCCGAGCAGCGGCTTCTCCCTGGTCACGCTCAACGCCGAGGCGAAGAAGCGCTACCGGCCGACCATCGAGCGGCTGCAGCGCGCGCTCAAGGCGCATACGGTCGCGACGGCCGCGGACACCAAGCGCAGCTTCCGCGGGCCGGCCGCGCGGCACGGCTCCTCGGGCGGCGGCGTGCGCGTCAAGGCGGTCTGCGACTGCGGGCGCAACGTGCGGGTGGTTCCTTCCGTGCTGGCCCAGGCGCCGATCGTGTGCGGCGGCTGCATGAAGCCCTTCCGCATCCCCGAGGTCGCCGTCACCGCCGCCGCGTCCTGAGCCGGCGGCGTACGGCGCCGTGGGGCGGTGTGCCACTGATCACCGGCCCCGGGGAGGAGGCGCCGTCGGCATGTGGCACAATGACAAGCTGTACTCGACAGTCGCATAGGATCCCTCTCTCCTCCGGCTGACGCGTCCATCGGGCATCCGAGTACCGCAACCCCACGTGGCATCTCAAAGTGCCCAACCACGTCAAGTTCAGGAGACACCACTCCAGTGGCAGTCAAGATCAAGCTCAAGCGCCTCGGCAAGATCCGCTCTCCGCACTACCGCATCGTCGTCGCCGACGCCCGCACCCGCCGGGACGGCCGCGCGATCGAGGAGATCGGCATCTACCAGCCGACCTACAACCCCTCGCGCATCGAGGTCAACGCCGAGCGCGCGCAGTACTGGCTGTCCGTCGGCGCCCAGCCGACCGACGCCGTGCTCGCCATCCTGAAGCTGACCGGCGACTGGCAGAAGCACAAGGGCCTGCCGGCCCCGGCGCCGCTGCTGCAGCCGGCCACCAAGGAAGACAAGCGCCGCTCCTTCGAGGAGTTCGCCAAGGCCCTCGAGGGCATCGGCGAGACCAAGGGCGAGGCCATCACGCAGAAGAAGAAGGCCGACAAGAAGGCGGACGAGGCTGAGGCCGCCGCCGAGTCGACCGAGGCCTGAGCATGCTCGAGGAGGCTCTTGAGCACCTCGTAAAGGGCATTGTGGACAACCCCGACGACGTGCAGGTCGCCTCGCGCAACCTGCGGCGCGGGCAGGTGCTCGAGGTCCGCGTCCACCCGGACGACCTCGGCAAGGTGATCGGCCGCAACGGCCGCACCGCACGTGCCCTGCGCACCGTCGTGGGCGCCATCGGCGGCCGCGGCATCCGCGTCGACCTCGTCGACGTGGACCACGTCCGCTGAGCAGTTGAATCACCGGCACGGGCCGGGGAGGGCATGCGTGCCCACCCCGGCCCGTCGTCGTCTGGACAGGAGAGACAGACAGTGCAGCTGGTAGTCGCGCGGATCGGCCGCGCCCACGGGATCAAGGGTGAGGTCACCGTCGAGGTGCGGACCGACGAGCCGGAGCTGCGGCTCGCGCCCGGTGCCGTGCTGCTGACGGAGCCGGCCTCCACGGGCCCGCTCACCATCGAGACGGGCCGGGTGCACAGCGGGCGCCTCCTGCTGCGCTTCGAGGGGGTCAAGGACCGCAACGGCGCCGAGGCGCTGCGCAACACGCTGCTGATCGCCGAGGTGGACCCGGCGGAGCTCCCCGAGGAGCCCGACGAGTACTACGACCACCAGCTGATGGACCTGGACGTCGTCCTGGAGGACGGCACCGAGATCGGCAGGATCACCGAGATCAGCCACCTGCCCTCGCAGGACCTCTTCATCGTCGAGCGGCCGGACGGCTCCGAGGTGATGATCCCCTTCGTCGAGGAGATCGTCGCCGAGATCGACCTGGAGGAGCAGCGCTGCGTCATCACCCCGCCGCCCGGGCTGATCGACGACCGCGCCGAGATCGTCTCCTCGCGCGACAATGGGGAAGAAGCCTGATGCGGCTCGACGTCGTCACGATCTTCCCCGAGTACCTGGAGCCGCTGGACGTCTCCCTCGTCGGCAAGGCGCGGGCCCGCGGGCAGCTCGACGTACACGTCCACGACCTGCGCGACTGGACGTACGACCGGCACAACACGGTCGACGACACCCCGTACGGCGGCGGCCCCGGCATGGTCATGAAGACCGGGCCGTGGGGCGAGGCCCTGGACGAGGCCCTGGCCGACGGGTACGAGGCCGGGGCCCACGGGCCGGTCATCGTCGTCCCCACGCCCAGCGGCCGCCCGTTCACGCAGGAACTGGCCGTCGAGCTCTCCGAGCGGCCCTGGCTGATCTTCACCCCCGCCCGCTACGAGGGCATCGACCGGCGCGTCATGGACGAGTACGCCACGCGCATGCCGGTCTACGAGGTCTCCATCGGCGACTACGTCCTGGCCGGCGGCGAGGCCGCGGTACTCGTGATCACCGAGGCCGTGGCCCGGCTGCTGCCCGGTGTCCTCGGCAACGCCGAATCGCACCGCGACGACTCCTTCGCCCCCGGCGAGATGGAGAACCTGCTGGAAGGGCCGGTCTACACCAAGCCGCCCGAGTGGCGCGGCCGCGGCATCCCGGACGTGCTCCTCAGCGGCCACCACGGGAAGATCGCCCGCTGGCGGCGCGACGAGGCGCTGCGCAGGACCGCGCAGAACCGCCCGGACCTGATCGAGCGCTGCGAGGCGTCCGCGTACGACAAGAAGGACCGGGAGCTGCTCGGCGCCCTGGGCTGGAAGCCGACCGGCGACGGCCGATTTTGGCGCAGGCCACGGACCGTGGAAGAATAAGCGGCTGCTGTGTGCTCGCGTGCGCCCCTGCCACAGGGGGACAGTCGTGCGGCGAGTGGCGCAGCTCCCGAATTCTCTACGAAAACCCGCACCGGCGACCTGTGGCGTCGTGCGAAGAAAGCAGACGAAGAACATGTCTCACCTGCTCGACGGCGTCAACGCCGCCACGCTGCGCTCGGACGTCCCGGCCTTCCGCCCGGGTGACACCATCAACGTCCACGTCCGCGTCATCGAGGGCAACCGCTCCCGTATCCAGCAGTTCAAGGGTGTCGTCATCCGCCGCCAGGGCGCCGGCGTCTCCGAGACCTTCACCGTTCGCAAGGTCTCGTTCAGCGTCGGTGTCGAGCGCACCTTCCCGGTGAACTCCCCGATCTTCGAGAAGATCGAGGTCGTCACCCGCGGTGACGTGCGTCGCGCCAAGCTGTACTACCTCCGTGAGCTCCGCGGCAAGGCCGCGAAGATCAAGGAGAAGCGCGACCGCTGATCTCCTCTCCGGATCCGGGGGGCGGCCGGATAGGCTCGCCCCAATGGACACCGAAGCAGAGCTCACTCGACGCGGCCACTCTTCCCCCGGTACGGGGGAGGGGCGGCCGCGTTCTGCTTTTCGGGGTTCCGCACGCAGTCTCGCCGGGCGCGGCCTGCGGGCCCTGCCGACCTGGCGCGGGGCCGTGGTGCTCGGTGTGCTGTGCACGGTGTTCCTGCTGCTGCTCAGCAATTTCGTGGTGCAGCCCTTCCTCATCCCGAGCAAGTCGATGGAGCCGACGCTCCGCGTCGGGGACCGGGTGCTGGTCAACAAGCTGGCGTACCGTTTCGGCGATCAGCCGCGGCGCGGGGAGGTGGTCGTCTTCGACGGCACCGGTTCCTTCGTGCGGGAGCCGGCCGCGGGCGACCCGGTCGCGGGGCTGGTCCGCGGGGCGGCTTCCGCCCTCGGGATCGGCGAGCCGTCCGAGACGGACTTCGTGAAGCGGGTCATCGGGGTCGGCGGCGACGACGTGGTGTGCTGCGACGCCGAGGGGCGGATCGCGGTCAACGGGGCGCCGGTGGACGAGCCCTACCTTTACCCCGGCGACATGCCGTCGAAGGTACCGTTCCGGATCGTGGTGCCGCTGGGCACCCTGTGGGTCATGGGCGACCACCGCTCCCAGTCCCGGGACTCGCGGGACCACCTGGGTGAGCCCGGCGGAGGGATGGTGCCTGTGGACAAGGTGATCGGACGGGCCGACTGGATCGGCTGGCCGGTTTCGCGCTGGGGTGCGACGGGCCCACGCGGCGGCGGTACGGCGGGCGGCGCTCATGGGTAGCCGCGGCCGGGCCCGCGGCGGGCGGGGTCGCGCGGACCGGGTCACCGCCGCCGACCTGCTGCGCGACGACGCCGTACGCGCCGAGCAGGAGCGCGCCGACTGGGAACGCGCCGAGCGGGAGCGGGCCGAGCAGGAGCGCGCCGAGTGGGAGCGGGCCGAGCAGCAGCGCGACGAGTGGGAGCGCGCCGAGCGGGCGCGCGGTGAGGGAGCACGCGCTGAAGGGGCGCGCGGCGGCGGCCGCGCCGAGCAGCGTCGTGCCGAGCGGCCGCGCCGTGGCCGTGGCCGTGCTCCGGAAGCGGAGCCGGAGCCGAAGACGCGGGCCCGCAAGGGCTCCCGCGCCCCGGCCGGCGGGCCGGAGGGCGGTGGCCGGGCCGAGCGGCGGCGGCTGGCGCGCAGGATCCGCAGGCGCCGGCGCACCCGCCGGGCGGGCGAGGTGCCGCTGCTGGTGATCGCGGCGCTGTGCATCGCGCTTCTCCTGAAGACCTTCCTGGTGCAGGCGTTCTTCATCCCGTCCGGGTCCATGGAGCAGACCATCCGGATCGGCGACCGGGTCCTCGTCGACAAGCTGACCCCGTGGTTCGGCTCGCCGATCGAGCGCGGCGACGTCGTCGTGTTCAAGGACCCGGGGGGCTGGCTCAAGGGCGAGGCGGCGCGCCCGCCCAAGGACCCCGTCGGCGTCAAGCAGATCAAGCAGGGCCTGACCTTCATCGGCCTGCTGCCGTCGGCCGACGAACAGGACCTGATCAAGCGGGTCATCGGCGTCGGCGGGGACACCGTCGTGTGCTGCGACGCCAAGGGCCGCGTCACCGTCAACGGCGCGCCGCTCGACGAGCCGTACGTGAACCCCGGGAACGCGCCCTCGGAGATCCGCTTCGAGGTGCAGGTGCCGCCCGGACGGCTGTTCGTCATGGGCGACCACCGTGCGAATTCGGCCGATTCCCGCTTCCACCTCGACGAGGACTTCCAGGGCACCATCGACGAGAAGGGCGTGGTGGGGGAGGCCGTGGTCATCGCGTGGCCGTTCGACCACTGGCGAAAGCTGGAACAGCCCGCGACCTTCAACACGGTGCCCGATCAGCAACGCAGCGGGCGACGCGGCCGCCGCGGGCACCGCGGACGCCCACCCGTCGCATAGTGTGTCCTCGGTCTCCCGCGCCCTTGGGAACTCCCGCTCGTTAAGGGAGGGGAGGACCCGTGCCGTATCCGGCGCGGGCGGCAATTCCGAGTGAGGAGTGGATGTGGGGGACGTGGCGGTAGGCGCGCGGTCCGGACGCGACGAGGGCGAGGAGCGGCCGGACGGCATCAAGCGCGATGCCGAGCGCGAGGCCCGCGAGGCCGAGGACGGCGAGGACGGTGCCGAGGAGCGCCCGCAGCGCTCGTTCTGGAAGGAGCTCCCGCTCCTCGTCGGCATCGCACTGCTGCTCGCCCTGCTGATCAAGACCTTCCTGGTGCAGGCGTTCTCGATCCCGTCCGACTCGATGCAGAACACCCTGCAGCGCGGCGACCGGGTGCTCGTGGACAAGCTCACCCCGTGGTTCGGCTCGGAGCCCGAGCGCGGCGAGGTCGTGGTCTTCCACGACCCGGCGAACTGGCTGGCCGGGGAGCCCACCCCGGAGCCCAACTTCCTGCAGACGATCCTCAGCAAGATCGGCCTGATGCCGTCCGCGGACGAGAAGGACCTGATCAAGCGGGTCATCGCCACCGGCGGGGACACGGTCGAGTGCAAGAAGGGCGGACCGGTCGTCGTCAACGGCAAGCCGCTGGACGAGCCGTACATCTTCCCCGGGAACACCCCGTGCGACGACGCCCCGTTCGGCCCGCTGACCGTGCCCAAGGGCAAGATCTGGGTGATGGGCGACCACCGCCAGAACTCGCAGGACTCCCGCTACCACATGCAGGACTCCACCCAGGGCTTCGTGCCGGTCGACAAGGTCGTCGGACGGGCCGTGGTCGTCGCGTGGCCGGTCACCCGCTGGGCGACCCTGCCGGTTCCGGACACCTTCGACCAGCCGGGCCTCGGGGACCAGGCCGCGGCCAAGGCGATCGGCGCCGGCCCGGCCGCGCTGGGGCTCGTCGGAGCCGTGCCCGTGGTGGTGTGGCGCCGGCGGAGGCTGACCAGCGGGACTACCGGCAGGTAGGGTGCCGCCCAGGTCGTCGATCCCGGATGTGGGGGCGCTGCTATGGGCGGAACGCCGAAAGGCACTACACAGACAAGCAGTACGCAGGGAATACGCAGTGGCAAGGACGGCCGCGGCGGTGTCGGCAACGTGTTGTCCGGGATCGCCGTGGCCGTCGGCTTCGTGCTCTTCCTCGGGGGGTTCGTGTGGGCCGCGCTGCTCTACCAGCCGTACACGGTGCCGACGGACTCGATGATGCCGACCGTGAAACCCGGTGACCGGGTGCTCGCGCAGCGGATCGACGGCGACGAAGTGCGCCGCGGGGACGTCGTCGTCTTCACTGATTCCATGTGGAGCGACTCCCCCATGGTCAAGCGGGTCGTCGGCATCGGCGGCGACACCGTGAAGTGCTGCGGGGAGGGCGGCCGGCTCACCGTGAACGGCAAGGAGCTCGACGAGCCCTACCTCGACCGCAGCCGGCCGGTGATGCTGGACGGCACGGCTCCCGGGGCGGGCTCCCCGGCCGGCACCCCGTTCGAGGTGACCGTGCCCGAGGGCAACCTCTTCCTGCTCGGCGACAAGCGTTCCAACTCGCTCGACTCCCGGGCCCACCTCCAGGAGGCCGGCCAGGGGACCGTGGCCCGCTCGACCGTCCGCGGCCGCGTCGACGCCCTCGCCTGGCCCTCCATGTCCATGGTCGGCCGGCCTGCGGCGTACGCCGACCTGCCCGGCGGGACCTCGGAGCCCGGGCCGCTGCGGCTCCAGGTCGCCGCCATCGCCGCCGGGGCCGCCCTGGTGGTGCTGGGAGCCGCGTACGGGCCGCTCGTACGGGTCCTCGGGCGCGGACGCAGGCAGGAGCCCGCCGGTGTCCGGTGACCGGGCCGCGGACGGCCCCCGCAAGGTGTCCCGGGTGATCCTGTTGGACCCCGCGGACCGGATCCTGCTGCTGCACGGCTTCGAGCCGGACGACCCGGCGGTCGACTGGTGGTTCACGCCGGGCGGCGGGCTGGAGGGCGGCGAGAGCCGGGAGCAGGCCGCGCTGCGGGAACTCGCCGAGGAGACCGGGATCACCGAGGTGGAACTGGGGCCGGTGCTGTGGCACCGGTACTGCTCCTTCCCGTTCGCCGGGCGGCGCTGGGAGCAGGACGAGTGGTACTACCTGGCCCGGACCACGCAGACCCGGACCGAGCCGCGCGGGCTCACCGAGCTGGAACGGCGCAGTGTCTCCGGAGCCAGGTGGTGGCGGCCGGAGGAGCTCCTGGGTGCCCGCGAGACGGTGTACCCGACCAGGCTGGCGGAGCTGCTGAGGGTGCTGCTGGACGACGGCCCCCCGGCCACGCCGGTGCAGCTGGCGCCGGAAATCGTCTAGGGCCGCGCCGGCCTGCCGCACAATAGGGAGACGCACGGCTGAAGGGGAACATGCCATGAGCGCCGAGGACCTCGAGAAGTACGAGACCGAGATGGAGCTGAAGCTCTATCGGGAGTACCGCGACGTCGTCGGGCTGTTCAAGTACGTGATCGAGACGGAACGCCGCTTCTACCTCACGAACGACTACGAGATGCAGGTGCACTCGGTCCAGGGAGAGGTGTTCTTCGAGGTCACGATGGCCGATGCCTGGGTGTGGGACATGTACCGGCCGGCCCGCTTCGTCAAGCAGGTCAGGGTGCTGACCTTCAAGGACGTGAACATCGAGGAGCTCAACAAGACCGACCTCGAACTCCCGGGCAGCTGATCCTTCACTCCTGCGGGTGAGCGCGTCGTCCACAACGCCCCCACCGTCCACCAAGATCCACAGGGTGGGCCGGTCCGCGGGATCGTCGGGGCCGGAGGTGGTGCCCGATGGACGCGAAGGACGTGGCGCGACAGGCGCTGGGGCGGTACGGGGAGGATCTGGCGGCGCGGCGGCTGGCCGAGGCCGGCATGACGGTCATCGCGCGGAACTGGCGGTGCCGCGGCGGGGAGATCGACATCGTCGCGCGGGACGGTGACGCCCTCGTCGTGTGCGAGGTCAAGACGCGCCGCGTGGGGCGCTTCGAGCATCCCATGGCCGCGGTCCGGCCGGGCAAGGCCGAGCGGCTGCGCCGGCTCGCCGGGCGCTGGCTCGCCGACCACGGCGGGCCGCCCCCGGGCGGGGTGCGCATCGACCTGGTGGGGGTCGTGCTGCCGCGGCGCGGCGCGCCGGTGGTGGAGCACGTCCGGGGGGTGGCGTGATGGGCTTCGCACGGGCCTGCTCGGTCGCCCTGGTGGGCGTCGAGGGCGTGGTGGTGGAGGTCCAGGCCGACCTGGAGCCGGGGGTCGCGGCGTTCACGCTGGTGGGCCTGCCCGACAAGACCCTCGTCGAGAGCCGGGACCGGGTGCGGGCCGCCGTCGTGAACTCGGGCGCCGCCTGGCCGCAGAAGAAGCTCACGGTCGGGCTCAGCCCCGCCTCGGTGCCGAAGTCGGGCGCCGGCTTCGACCTGGCCGTGGCGGCGGCGGTGCTGGGCGCCGCCGAGGTGGTCGATCCCGCGGTCATCGCCGACCTGGTGCTCGTCGGGGAGCTGGGCCTGGACGGCCGGGTCCGCCCGGTGCCGGGCGTGCTGCCGGCGGTCCTCGCCGCGGCGGAGGCCGGGTACCGCAGCGTGGTCGTGCCGCACGGCTGCGCCCCCGAGGCGCGGCTGGTCCCGGACGTCTCGGTGCTCGGCGTACGCAGCCTGCGCGGCCTGATCGCGGTCCTCACCGGCGGGGCGGCCGCCGAGGACGAACCGCCGGAGGGGATCGAGCCGCCGGGGCCCGGGCCGGGGCCGGCCGGCCTGCTGGTCCCGGGAGCCGGGCTGGGCACCGGGGTCGTGCCGGGCGGGGGAGCGGCGGGGCAGACCCCCGACTTCCCCGATCTGGCCGACGTGGCCGGGCAGCACACGGCGCGCCGCGCCCTGGAGGTGGCCGCCTCCGGGGGCCACCACCTCTTCCTCAGCGGGCCCCCTGGGGCCGGCAAGACGATGCTGGCCGAGCGGCTCCCGTGGATCCTGCCGCCGCTCACCCGGCAGGACTCCCTGGAAGTCACCGCCGTCCACTCCGTCGCGGGGATCCTGCCGCCCGGCGACCCGCTGGTCAGCAGGCCCCCGTACTGCGCGCCGCACCACTCGGCGACCATGCAGTCGCTGGTCGGCGGCGGGGCGGGCGTCCCGCGGCCCGGGGCGGTCTCGCTGGCCCACCGGGGCGTTCTTTTTCTTGACGAAGCCGCGGAGTTCGGCACCAAGGCGCTGGACGCGCTGCGCCAACCGCTGGAATCGGGGCGGGTGGTCATCGCCCGGGCAGCCGGGGTGGTGCAGCTGCCGGCCAGGTTCCTCATGGTGCTCGCGGCGAACCCCTGCCCGTGCGGGCGGCACGGGCTCCAGGGCGCCGGCTGCGAATGCCCGGCCTCGGCCGTGCGGCGCTACCAGGCGCGGCTGTCCGGGCCGCTGCTGGACCGGGTGGACCTGCGCGTCGGGGTCGAGCCGGTCAGCCGCGCCGAGCTGCTCGGTGGCGGCGGCCGCGGGGAGGCCACGGCGGCGGTCGCCGCCCGGGTCCGGCAGGCCCGGGACCGCGCCACGGCCCGGTTGGCCGGCACCCCGTGGCGGCTCAACGCCGAGATCCCCGGGCACCAGCTGCGGACCCGCTGGCCGGCGACGCCCGGGGCGCTGGCGCAGGCCGAACGGGACCTGGAGCGCGGCCTGCTCACGGCCCGCGGGCTGGACCGGGTGCTGCGGGTCGCCTGGACGGTGGCCGACCTGCGGGGCAACGACCGGCCCGACGCGCTGGACGTGGCCGTCGCGCTGGAGCTGCGGACCGGGATCGGCCGCGGGGCCGTCCTGGCGGCGGGATCCGGGCCGTGACCGCGGCGGGCGGTCCCGCGCCGGGGCGGGACGAGGCCCCGGGGGCGGAGCCGGACGGTGCGTCGACTGCGGACGTACGGGACATGCGGGAGGCACGGGACGCGTGGGAGGACCCCGGGTCCGAGGTGGCGGCCCGCGCCGCGCTGACCCGGGTGCTGGAGCCCGGGGACGAACACGGTGGGCGCTGGCTGCGCGAGCACGGCGCCGTCGGCCTGATGCGGCTGCTGACGGGCCCGGACCCGGAGCCGGCGGCCCTCGGCGGCGTCGGGTCCCGGCGGCTCGCCGGATACCGCGCCCGGGCCGCGGTCGCCGACCCCCGCCGGGACCTGGCGGCCGCCGCCGCGGCGGGCTGCCGGTTCGTCTGCCCCGGGACGGCGCAGTGGCCGACCCAGCTCGACGACCTCGGCGACGCCCGGCCCGTCGGCCTGTGGGTGCGGGGCACCCCCGACCTGCGGACCTGGGCGCTGCGCTCGGTCGCCATGGTCGGCGCCCGCGCCTGCACCCCGTACGGCGCGCACATGGCCCACGCCCTGGCCGCCGGGCTCGCCGAGCGGGGCTGGGTGGTGGTGTCCGGAGCCGCGTACGGGATCGACGGCGCGGCCCACCGCGGGGCCCTCGGCAGCGGCGGGGCCACGGCCGCGGTGCTCGCCTGCGGGGTGGACGTCGCCTACCCGCGCGGACACGCGGGGCTGCTCGGGGCCATCGCCGGCCAGGGGTTGGTGCTGGGGGAGCTGCCGCCCGGCAGCCACCCCACGCCCGCCCGGTTCGTGCTGCGCAACCGGGTCATCGCGGCCCTCACCCGGGGCACCGTGGTGGTCGAGGCCGCCCACCGCAGCGGCTCCCTGGTCACCGCGCGCCGGGCCCGGGAGCTGGGGCGGTTCACCATGGGCGTCCCCGGCCCCGCCACCAGCGGCCTCTCGGCCGGGGTGCACGAGCTGCTGCGGGGCGAGGCGGTGCTCGTCACCGACGCCGCCGAGGTCGTCGAACTCGTCGGCGGGATCGGGGAGCTCGCCCCCGAACGGCGCGGGCCCGTCCTGCCCCGGGACCTGCTGCACCCGGAGACGGCCCGGGTGCTCGAAGCGCTTCCCGCCGGCCGCCCCGCCCGGGTGGAGGAGCTCGCCCTCGCCGCGGCCACCGGAACCGATGAAGTCATCGGCAGACTGTACGAACTTCACTCCCTGGGGTTCGTCGAACGGCTGGGCGACGCCTGGCGGTTGACGCCGCAGACACGCCGATGAGCCACACGAACCGGTGGCACCCGGCGAGGCGTTCGCTGACCTGGGGCGTTCCGGTGAAAGAGTGAAGCCGATGAAAGACGCGGTCCTTCCGTCGGCAGCAGCCGGGACCGAGCGCCAGGCGCCGGTCCCGGGTCACCCGTGCGGGCCGGGAGGCCCGTGCGGGCCGGGACGCGCCTGGGGCCTTATACGATCCCGTACTCTTCGCGCACCGCGACAATCCCGTCACGCTACGCTCCCAAGGAATCCCGCTCCGGCAAAGGCGAAGCATGCCCCAGCACATCTCAGGGTCCGACCGCGCCGCCGCGCCCCCCGCTGCCCGCGGCAGCGTGCGCGCCACCGCGCCCTCGTCCCTGGACGCGCTGTGGCGCTCGTACAAGGAGACGGGTGACGAACGTCTGCGCGAGCAGCTGATCCTGCACTACTCGCCCCTGGTGAAGTACGTCGCCGGCCGGGTCAGCGTGGGCCTCCCGCCCAACGTGGAGCAGGCCGACTTCGTCTCCTCGGGGGTCTTCGGGCTGATCGACGCGATCGAGAAGTTCGACCTCGACCGCTCCATCAAGTTCGAGACGTACGCGATCACCCGGATCCGGGGCGCGATGATCGACGAGCTGCGGGCACTGGACTGGATCCCCCGCTCCGTACGGCAGAAGGCGCGGGCGGTCGAACGGGCCTACGCCACGCTGGAGGCCCAGCTGCGCCGCACCCCGACCGAGCAGGAGGTCGCGGGCGAGATGGGCATCGCGGTGGAGGAACTCCACACCGTCTTCAGCCAGTTGTCGTTGGCGAACGTGGTCGCCCTGGAGGAGTTGCTGCACGTCGGCGGGGAGGGCGGCGACCGCCTCTCGTTGATGGACACCCTGGAGGACACCGCCGCCGACGACCCGGTGGAGGTGGCCGAGGACCGCGAGCTGCGCAGGCTGCTGGCCCGCGCCATCAACACGCTGCCCGAGCGCGAGAAGACCGTGGTCACCCTGTACTACTACGAGGGCCTCACGCTTGCCGAGATCGGCAACGTGCTCGGGGTGACCGAGAGCCGGGTCAGCCAGATCCACACCAAGTCCGTGCTGCAACTGCGCGCCAAGCTTGCGGATGTGGGCCGCTGAGCCACCCCGACCTCCGTACAGTGGGCGGGTGCCCAGGATTCGAGCGGCCTCCGTGGCCGAGCACCGGTCGATGCAGCGTCGCGCCCTGCTGGACGCGGCACGCTCCCTGCTGTCCGAGGGCGGGACGGAGGCGCTGACCTTCCCCGCCCTGGCGCAGCGCACCGGGCTCGCCCGGTCCTCCGTGTACGAGTACTTCCGGTCCCGCGCCGCCGTCGTCGAGGAGCTGTGCGCGGTCGACTTCCCCGTGTGGGCCGCCGAGATCGAGGCCGCCATGGAGCAGGCGCCGACCCCCGAGGCGAAGATCGAGGCGTACGTACGCAGCCAGCTGGGCCTGGTCGGCGACCGCCGGCACCGGGCCGTGGTCGCGATCTCGGCGAGCGAGTTGGACGCGGGCGCGCGCGAGAAGATCCGCGCGGCGCACGGCGACCTCGTCGCGATGATCGTGGAGGCCCTCTCGGCCCTGGGGCAGGAGCAGCCCAGGCTGGCGGCCATGCTGCTCCAGGGCGTGGTCGACGCGGCGGTGCGGCGGATCGAGCTCGGCGCCGCCGAGGACCCCGCCGTCGTGACGGAGACGGCCGTCGCGATGGCCCTGCGGGGCGTGCGCGGCTGACCCGCGGCGCACTCCCCTGCCGTCGCCCCGGCCCGGGGGTCCCCGGGTGGGCCGGCCGCCCCGGCGGGCCGTCGGGCGGGTCCGCCGCCGGCAGCAGCCGCGGCGCGGGGCGCGCCAGCAGCGACAGCGGGTTGAGGTACGTGTCGCCCGCCAGCAGGCCCCAGTGCAGGCAGGGGCCGGCGCAGTGGCTCCCGTCCGTCAGCACCGCCACGACCTGGCCCGCGGCGACCGGCTCCCCCTCGGCGACGAGCGGGCGGACCGGCTCGTAGGTGGTGCGCAGTCCGCCGGGCAGGGTCAGGGACAGGACCCCGCGCCCGGCCACCGGGCCCGCGAAGTGGACCCGCCCGGGCCCCACGGCCCGCACCTGCGCCCCGGCCGGGGCGGCGAGGTCCACCCCGCGGTGCCCCGCCGCGTACGGGGTCGGCGGCGGATCCCACCAGCGGACCACCGCGAGCGGCGCGGGCAGCGGCCGCGAGACGTGCAGGACCGTGGCGGCGGGCAGGGCGCCCGCCGCCGGCGGCGCGCCCGTGCGGGCCACCGCCAGCAGCAGCGCGAGCAGCAGTGTCGTCATGCCCGCAGCGTCCCGCACCCCCGCCGGGGACGACGGAGCCTGTGGACGGGCGGCCCGCTGTGGACAGCGGCGTCACCTGGCATACCGCCCGGTCCCGTACACTTCTTACGGCGATCCGGGTCACCGGGTCGACTTCGCACGCCCCAGCACCGGCCGGACAGGCCGGGTGGCAGCGTCTCTCGGTCCCTTTTTCCGGGGGCAGGACGCGGTGGGGCGTCAGGACCAAACCGAGAAAACAAGGAGATGGCCATGGCCGTCGTAACGATGCGGGAGCTGCTGGAGAGCGGCGTCCACTTCGGTCACCAGACCCGTCGCTGGAACCCGAAGATGAAGCGCTTCATCTTCACCGAGCGCAACGGCATCTACATCATCGACCTGCTCCAGTCGCTGTCGTACATCGACCGCGCCTACGAGTTCGTCAAGGAGACCGTCGCGCACGGCGGCTCCATCATGTTCGTCGGTACGAAGAAGCAGGCCCAGGAGGCCATCGCCGAGCAGGCGACGCGCGTCGGCATGCCGTACGTCAACCAGCGCTGGCTGGGTGGCATGCTCACCAACTTCTCGACCGTCTACAAGCGCCTGCAGCGCCTGAAGGAGCTTGAGGCGATCGACTTCGAGGACGTCGCCGCCTCGGGTCTCACCAAGAAGGAGCTCCTGGTCCTCTCCCGCGAGAAGGCCAAGCTGGAGAAGACCCTCGGTGGTATCCGCGAGATGCAGAAGGTGCCGAGCGCCGTCTGGATCGTCGACACCAAGAAGGAGCACATCGCCGTCGGCGAGGCTCGCAAGCTGAACATCCCGGTCGTCGCGATCCTCGACACCAACTGCGACCCCGACGAGGTCGACTACAAGATCCCGGGCAACGACGACGCGATCCGCTCCGTCACCCTGCTCACCCGCGTGATCGCCGACGCCGTCGCCGAGGGCCTCATCGCCCGTTCCGGCGCTGCGACCGGTGACTCGAAGCCGGGCGACAAGGCCGCCGGCGAGCCGCTCGCCGAGTGGGAGCGCGACCTGCTCGAGGGCGAGAAGAAGGCCGACGCGGCCGAGGCCGCCCCCGCCGCCGACGCCGCCCCGGCCGCCGAGGCGGCCCCGGCCGCCGAGGGCGAGCAGGCCTGACCCGCTGAGGGCGCCCGGCGTTCACGCGCCGGGCACTCGCAGGACGGACGATGACGGCGGGGGAGCCGCGCCACGAGCGCGGCGCCTCCGCCGTTCACCCGTAGATCTACGACTTCGAGAGAGAATCACAGACTCATGGCGAACTACACCGCCGCTGACGTCAAGAAGCTCCGCGAGCTCACCGGCGCCGGCATGCTGGACTGCAAGAACGCGCTCGTCGAGGCCGACGGTGACGTGGAGAAGGCCCAGGAAGCCCTCCGTATCAAGGGTCAGAAGGGCGTCGCCAAGCGCGAGGGCCGTTCTGCCGAGAACGGTGCCGTGGTCACCCTGATCGCCGACGACAACACCTCCGGTGTCATCGTCGAGCTGAAGTGCGAGACCGACTTCGTCGCCAAGGGCGAGAAGTTCCTGGCCGTCGCCAACCAGCTGGCCGCGCACGTCGCCGCCACCTCCCCGGCCGACATCGAGGCGCTGCTCGCGTCCGAGATCGAGCCCGGCAAGACCGTCACCGCTTTCGTCGACGAGGCCAACGCCAACCTCGGCGAGAAGATCGTCCTGGACCGCTTCGCGCAGTTCACCGGCGGTTACGTGACCTCCTACATGCACCGCACCATGCCCGACCTGCCGTTCCAGATCGGTGTCCTGGTCGAGCTGGACAAGGAGAACGCCGACGTCGCCCGCGGTGTCGCGCAGCACATCGCCGCGTTCGCCCCGCAGTGGCTGTCCGCCGAGGACGTCCCGGCCGAGAAGGTCGAGTCCGAGCGCCGCATCGCCGAAGAGGTCACCCGCGCGGAGGGCAAGCCCGAGGCTGCCATCGCCAAGATCGTCGAGGGTCGCGTCAACGGCTTCTTCAAGGAGGCCACCCTCCTGGGCCAGCCGTACGCCCTGGACAACAAGAAGTCCGTCCAGAAGGTCCTGGACGAGGCCGGTGTCACCCTGAAGCGCTTCGCGCGCATCAAGGTCGGCATCTGAGTCCGTCCGTACAACGACGGACACCGGACCCCGGTAGGGTCTGAGGCAGTCGTCCGCGTACGCGCGGAACGACCGCAGATCTGACGAGGAGGCCATTGCCGTAGAGGGAACCGCGAGGACCCACCGGCAATGGCCTTCTTCGTATGTGCACGAGGAGATCTCCATGAATCAGGGCGTGGACCCCCACAACGCTTCCGACGACAAGAGCGACCACGGCAAGAAGGGCCGCCGCTTCATGCTGAAGCTGTCCGGCGAAGCCTTCTCCGGTGGCGGCGGACTGGGCGTCGACCCCGACGTCGTCCATGCCATCGCGCGCGAGATCGGCGCGGTGGTCCGGGACGGCGCGGAGATCGCCGTCGTGATCGGCGGCGGCAACTTCTTCCGAGGCGCCGAACTCCAGCAGCGCGGCATGGACCGCGCCCGGTCCGACTACATGGGCATGCTCGGCACCGTCATGAACTGTCTCGCCCTCCAGGACTTCCTGGAGAAGGAAGGCATCGACTCCCGCGTGCAGACGGCGATCACCATGGGCCAGGTCGCCGAGCCGTACATTCCGCTGCGGGCCGTACGGCACCTGGAGAAGGGCCGCGTCGTGATCTTCGGCGCCGGTATGGGCATGCCGTACTTCTCCACCGACACCACGGCCGCCCAGCGTGCCCTGGAGATCGACGCCGAGGCCCTGCTCATGGGCAAGAACGGCGTCGACGGGGTCTACGACTCCGACCCCAAGAAGAACCCCGACGCGGTGAAGTTCGACGCGCTGGAGTACGGCGAGGTACTGTCCCGCGACCTCAAGGTCGCCGACGCCACCGCCATCACGCTGTGCCGCGACAACAAGCTGCCGATCCTGGTGTTCGAACTGCTCGCCGAGGGCAATATCGCCCGCGCCGTCAAGGGTGAGAAGATCGGGACGCTCGTCAGCGACCAGGGAACCCGGGCCTGAGCGGTCCGCAGCCGGACCGGTCCCCGCGGGGCCCGGCCCGCACCGCTCGCCTGAACCATCCATTCAAGACATGCAGGAGCACGTGGTGATCGAAGAAATCCTCCTCGAGGCCGAGGAGAAGATGGAGAAGGCCGTCGTCGTCGCCAAGGAGGACTTCGCCGCGATCCGCACGGGCCGTGCGCACCCGGCGATGTTCAACAAGATCATGGCGGACTACTACGGCGCCATCACCCCCATCAACCAGCTCGCGTCCTTCTCGGTGCCCGAGCCCCGCATGGCCGTGGTGACCCCGTTCGACAAGAGCGCCCTGCGCAACATCGAGCAGGCCATCCGCGACTCCGACCTGGGCGTCAACCCGAGCAACGACGGCAACATCATCCGTGTGGTGTTCCCGGAGCTCACCGAGGAGCGCCGCAAGGAGTACATCAAGGTCGCCCGCGGCAAGGCCGAGGACTCCAAGGTCTCTATCCGCTCCGTCCGCCGCAAGGCCAAGGACGCCCTCGACAAGCTCGTCAAGGACAAGGAGACGGGCGAGGACGAGGTGCGCCGCGCCGAGAAGGAGCTCGACGACACCACCGCGAAGTACGTGGCGCAGGTGGACGAGCTGCTCAAGCACAAGGAAGCCGAGCTGCTCGAGGTCTGATGAACGACTCTCCCTGGGCCACGGAGCCGGTTCCGGCGGGTCCCGCATACGATGCGCTGGTGGGACCGCACACTCGGCCCATGCCCATCGTGCCCGATGCCGCCGGCCGTGACTTCGACGACCGGGAAGCACGCGATCGGGGGGCTGCCGCCGGCGGCCCCCCGTTCCGCGCCGAGATGCCGCCGCAGGAGCCCATGCCCAGCCCCCCGCCCCCGCCTTCCCAGGCACCGCAGGACTCCTCGCCCCCGCCGCAGAAGAAGAAGGCCGGGCGAGACCTGCGGGCCGCCATAGGGGTCGGCGTCGGCCTCGGTGCGGTGATCTTCGCTTCGCTCTTCATCGTGAAGGCGGTCTTCGTCGGCGTCATCGTCGTCGCGGTCGTCGTCGGCCTGTGGGAGCTCACCTCCCGGCTCCAGGAGAAGAAGGGCATCAAGGCGCCGCTCGTCCCGCTGGCGATCGGCGGCGCCGCCATGGTCATCGCCGGGTACGTGCGCGGTGCCGAGGGTGCCTGGGTGGCCATGGCCCTGACGGCGCTGGCCGTCCTGGTCTGGCGGATGACCGAACCGCCCGAGGACTACCTGAAGGACGTCACGGCGGGTGTCTTCGCGGCGTTCTACGTGCCGTTCCTGGCGACCTTCGTCGCGATGCTGCTCACGGCGGACGACGGCCCGCAGCGGGTGGTCACCTTCCTGGCGCTGACCGTGGTCAGCGACACCGGCGCCTACGCGGTCGGCTGGCGCTTCGGCAAGACCAAGCTCGCGCCGCGCATCAGCCCCGGCAAGACCCGCGAGGGGCTCTTCGGCGCGGTGGCCTTCTCGATGGGGGCCGGTGCGCTGTGCATGGAGTTCCTGATCGAGGGCGGTGCCTGGTGGCAGGGCCTGATCCTCGGTCTGGCGGTCGCGGTCAGCGCCACGCTGGGTGACCTGGGCGAGTCGATGATCAAGCGGGACCTGGGCATCAAGGACATGGGCACCCTGCTCCCGGGCCACGGCGGGATCATGGACCGGCTGGACTCCCTGCTGCCGACCGCTCCCGTGGTCTGGCTGCTGCTGGCCCTGTTCGTCGGCACCGGCTGACCGCCGGGGCCCGACCGCCGGGGCGGACGGCCGCGAACGGACCGTCGGCACCGGCTGGGCCGACCGGGTTATCCTGAAGGGCGCACCATTTCCGTGGTGCGCCCTTTCCCCGTGATCGCGGGGATGCATCTCGTGAGGTCTCCGGGCGCGGACCGCGCCATCGCCATCGGCTCCGCCACGTGCGGAGCCCGTCGGACCTCGTCGCCTGAGGAAGGACCGATCATGGCACCCCGCCCCGCTCCGGGAGAGCTCACCTTCGTCGCGCCCAGGGGGGCGAAGAAGCCGCCCCGGCACCTCGCCGACCTGTCGCCGGCCGAGCGTCGCGAGGCGGTCGCCGCGATCGGCGAGAAGCCGTTCCGGGCCAAGCAGCTCTCGCAGCACTACTTCGCGCGCTACGCCCACGACCCCGCGGAGTGGACCGACATCCCGGCGTCCTCCCGCGAGAAGCTCCGCGAGGAGCTGCTGCCCGACCTGATGAACGTCGTCCGGCACATCTCCTGCGACGACGACACCACCCGCAAGACCCTGTGGCGCCTGCACGACGGCACCCTCGTCGAGTCCGTGCTGATGCGCTACCCCGACCGGGTCACCATGTGCATCTCCTCCCAGGCCGGCTGCGGCATGAACTGCCCGTTCTGCGCCACCGGCCAGGCGGGCCTGGACCGCAACCTGTCCACCGCGGAGATCGTGCACCAGATCGTCGACGGCATGCGCGCCCTGCGCGACGGCGAGGTCCCCGGCGGCCCCGCCCGGCTGTCGAACATCGTCTTCATGGGCATGGGCGAGCCGCTGGCCAACTACAACCGGGTCGTCGGGGCCATCCGCCGGCTGACCGACCCCGAGCCCGACGGCCTCGGCCTGTCGCAGCGCGGCATCACCGTCTCCACCGTCGGCCTGGTCCCGGCGATGCTGCGGTTCGCCGACGAGGGCTTCAAGTGCCGTCTCGCCGTCTCGCTGCACGCCCCGGACGACGAGCTGCGCGACACCCTCGTGCCGGTGAACACCCGCTGGAAGGTCCGCGAGGTCCTCGACGCGGCCTGGGAGTACGCGGAGAAGTCCGGCCGCCGGGTCTCCATCGAGTACGCACTGATCCGCGACATCAACGACCAGGCCTGGCGCGGCGACCTCCTGGGCAAGCTCCTCAAGGGCAAGCGCGTCCACGTCAACCTGATCCCGCTGAACCCGACGCCGGGCTCGAAGTGGACCGCCTCGCGTCCCGAGGACGAGCGGGCCTTCGTCGAGGCCATCGCCCGGCACGGGGTGCCCGTGACCGTGCGTGACACCCGCGGCCAGGAGATCGACGGTGCGTGCGGCCAGCTGGCCGCTGCGGAGCGGTAGCTTCCGCTTCCGTCGGAGCCGTTTCGGCCGCGGGGTACCCTGTGGCCGAACCAATTGCATATTCCGACAGGGGAGCGCCACAGCGCTGAGAGTGCGGCACCGTCAGCCGCAGACCCTCTGAACCTCGCCCCGGTCATTCGGGGTAGGAAGTTCGGTCACCACTCAAGCTGTTGCGCCCTGCCCCGGCGCCCGCTCCGACAGAGCGCCGGGGCAGGGCCGCGTCTTCTCCTGGTCATCCCAGGAGGAATTCACCAGTGAGCACCACCAAGAAGATCGCGGGCGTCGCGCTCGCGGCCGCCCTGGGCGTCACCACGCTCAGCGCGTGCGGCGGCGACGGCGGCAAGGGCGAGGCCGAGGGCACCGCCAGCGGGGCGCCCAAGTCCAAGACGGTCACGCTCGTCGCCCACGACTCCTTCAACGTGACCGAGACGGTCCTGAAGGAGTTCGAGCAGCAGAGCGGCTACACCGTCAAGGTCCTCAAGTCCGGGGACGCGGGCGCCGCCCTCAACCAGGAGATCCTCACCAAGGGCTCCCCGCGCGGCGACGTGTTCTTCGGCGTCGACAACACGCTCCTCTCGCGCGCCCTCGACAACGGCATCTTCACCCCGTACGAGGCCAAGGGCCTGGCCGGGGTCAAGCCCGAGTACGTCCTCGACAAGCAGCACCGGGTCACCCCGGTGGACTCCGGCGACATCTGCGTCAACTACGACAAGGCCTACTTCGCCGACAAGGGGATCGCCCCGCCGCAGACCCTGGACGACCTGCTCAAGCCCGAGTACAAGAACCTGCTGGTCACCGAGAACGCGGCCACCTCCTCCCCGGGCCTGGGCTTCCTGCTGGCCACCGTCGGCAAGTACGGCGAGGACGGCTGGAAGGACTACTGGAGCAAGCTCAAGGCCAACGGCGTTGAGGTCGTCGACGGCTGGGAGCAGGCGTACAACGAGCGCTTCTCCGGCTCCGCGGGCGGTAAGAAGGCCAAGGCCGACCGCCCGCTGGTGGTCTCCTACGCCTCCAGCCCGCCGGTCGAGGTGCTGTACGGCGAGCCGCAGCCGGCCGAGGCCCCCACGGGCGTGGCCACCGGCACCTGCTTCCGCCAGGTCGAGTTCGCCGGCCTGCTCAAGGGCGCCAAGAACGAGGAGGGCGGCAAGGCGCTGATCGACTTCATGATCGGCAAGAAGTTCCAGGAGGACATGCCGCTCCAGATGTTCGTGAACCCGGTGGTCAAGGACGCCGCGCTGCCGGAGCTGTTCACGAAGCACGGCGTGGTCGTGGAGAAGCCCGAGACCGTGGCTCCCGAGACCATCGCCAAGAACCGTGAGCAGTGGGTCAAGACATGGTCCTCGCTCGTCGTGAAGTAGCCGCGGGCAGGAAAGGGCGCGGTGCGGCCGTCAGGCTGGCCCTGATGGCCGCACCGCTGGCCTTCTTCGCACTGTTCTTCGCCTACCCCGTCACCGCCATCGTCGGCCGCGGCATCCGGACCGACACCGGCTGGCAGTTCGGCCGCATCGGCGAGGTGCTGACCCGGCCCGACATCGCCGGGGTGCTCTGGTTCACCGCCTGGCAGGCGCTCGCCTCCACGGTGCTGACCCTGCTGGTCGCGCTGCCGGCCGCGTACGTCTTCGCCCGGCTGCAGTTCCCCGGCAAGCAGCTGCTGCGGGCCGTGGTCACCGTCCCCTTCGTGCTGCCCACCGTGGTCGTCGGCACCGCCTTCCTGGCGCTGGTCGGGCGGGGCGGGATGCTGGAGGAGCTGTGGGGGGTCCGGCTGGACACCACCGTGTGGGCGATCCTCCTCGCGCACGTCTTCTTCAACTACGCCGTGGTCGTCCGCACCGTCGGCGGGCTGTGGGCGCAGCTCGACCCCCGCCAGGAGGAGGCCGCCCGGGTGCTGGGCGCCGGGCGGTTCGCCGCGTGGCGGCGGGTGACGCTGCCCGCGCTGGTCCCGGCGGTGGCCGCGGCCGCCCTCATGGTCTTCCTGTTCACCTTCACCTCGTTCGGCGTCGTGCAGATCCTCGGCGGGCCCTCGTACGCCACGCTGGAGGTGGAGGTCTACCGGCAGACCGCGCAGCTGCTGGACCTGTCCACGGCCGCCGTCCTGACGATGGTCCAGTTCGCCGCCGTCGCCCTGATCCTCGCCGTGCACGCCTGGACCGTGCGCCGGCGCGAGACCGCGCTGCGGCTGGTGGACCCGGCGCGGACCGCGCACCGGCCGCGCGGGTTCGGGCAGCGCGCCCTGCTGGGCGGGGTGCTGCTGACGGTGGCGCTGCTGATCGTGCTGCCGCTGGGCGTGCTCGTGGAGCGGTCCTTCGATGCCCCGGGCGGGTACGGGCTGGGCTTCTACCGGGCGCTGCAGAGCGCGGGCTCGGGCGGCGGAACGTTTCTCGTGCCGCCGTTGGAGGCCGTCTGGAACTCCCTCCAGTACGCCCTGGCCGCCACCGCCATCGCCCTCCTGGTCGGCGGGCTCGCGGCCGCCGCGCTGACCCGGCGGGCGGGCCCCTTGGTCCGCGGTTTCGACGCCCTGCTGATGCTGCCCCTCGGGGTGTCCGCGGTGACCGTGGGCTTCGGGTTCCTGATCACCCTGGACGAGCCGCCGCTGGACCTGCGGACCTCCTGGATCCTGGTGCCGCTGGCGCAGGCGCTGGTCGGCGTGCCCTTCGTCGTACGGACCATGCTGCCGGTGCTGCGGGCCGTGGACACCCGGCTGAGGGAGGCGGCCGCCGTGCTGGGCGCGTCCCCGCTGCGGGCCTGGCGGGAGGTGGACCTGCCGCTGGTGCGGCGGGCCCTGCTGATCGCCGCCGGGTTCGCCTTCGCCGTGTCCCTCGGGGAGTTCGGGGCCACCGTCTTCATCGCGCGGCCCGACCGGCCGACGCTGCCGGTGGCCGTGGCCCGGCTGCTGGGCCGGGCCGGGGAGCTGAACTACGGGCAGGCGATGGCCCTGAGCACGATTCTGATGCTGGTGTGCGCGGCCGCCCTGCTGGTGCTGGAGCGGCTGCGCCCCGACAAGACCTCGGGAGAGTTCTGATGACGTTGCTCGAACTGGCCGGGGTCTCGGTCCGCTTCGGCGAGCGTGCCGTCGTCGACCGGGTGGACCTCCGGGTCGCCGAGCACGAGATCGTGTGCGTCCTCGGGCCGAGCGGCAGCGGGAAGTCCACGCTGCTGCGGGTCGTCGCCGGGCTCCAGCCCGTCTCGGCCGGCCGGGTCCTGCTGGGCGGGGCCGACCAGGCGCGGGTGCCCGTGCACCGGCGGGGGGTCGGGCTGATGTTCCAGGACCACCAGCTGTTCCCGCACCGCGACGTCGGCGAGAACGTGGCGTTCGGCCTGCGCATGCAGGACGCCGCGGCCGGTCCGGGCCTGCCCGGTCTGCGGCTGCCGGGTCTGCGCCGCGGATCCCGCAGCCCCGCTCAGGACCGGGTCGCGGAACTGCTCGAACTGGTCGGGCTGCCCGGGGCCGGGCAGCGCCCGGTGTCCTCCCTGTCGGGCGGCGAGCAGCAGCGGGTCGCGCTGGCCCGGGCGCTGGCCCCGTCGCCGCGGCTGCTGATGCTGGACGAGCCGCTGGGCCAGCTGGACCGCGGACTGCGCGAGCGCCTCGTGGTGGAGCTGCGCGGGCTGTTCTCCCGGCTGGGCACCACCGTGCTGGCCGTCACCCACGACCAGGGCGAGGCCTTCGCCCTGGCCGACCGGGTCGTCGTGATGGGCGAGGGCCGCATCGCGCAGGCCGGGACCCCGCTGGAGGTGTGGCAGCGCCCGGCCTCCGAGTTCGTGGCGCGGTTCCTCGGCTTCGAGAACGTCGTCCCCGCCACGGTGTCGGGCCGCGTCGCCGCGACCGCGTGGGGCGAGGTCCCGGTGCCGGAGGGCTCCCCGGAGGGGGAGCAGCGGGTGCTGGTCCGCCCTGCGGGCGTGGTGCTCGCGGCGGCCGGCCTCGGCTGCGAGGTGCTGTCCCGGACCTTCCGCGGCACGCACGTGGCGCTGCGGCTGCGCCCCGGCGCCGGTCCGGACCTGGAGGCCGAGTGCGGGCTGGCCGCCGCCCCGGCCGTGGGGGACCGGGTCGCGGTGGCGTTCACGCCGAGCGAGGTGGTCGTCCTTCCGGAGGCCTGACCGGGGCTTCGGGAGCCGGGCGGGGCCGGCGCAGCGCGCCGAGGTACACCCCGGCGAGCACGATCGGCGTGCCCAGCAGCAGCGAGAGGGTCAGCGGCTCGCCGTCCAGCCGGGCCGAGGCGAGGATCGCGATGACGGGGGCCATGACGAACGCGTACGCCGCCCGGGCCGCGCCCCAGTGCTGGATCACGAGCAGGTAGCACACGAAGGTCAGCACGGAGCCCGCCACGACCAGGTACGCCAGCGCCCACCAGGTCGCGGTGCGTTCCGGCGCCGCCCACTGGTCGCCCGCGACGGCCGACCCGGCGAACAGGGCGACCGCACCGGTCCCCATGCCCACCGCGTTCATGGCCACCGGGTGCACCGCCGGCAGCCGCTGCACCAGTACCGCGGCCTCGGCCAGCGACAGCACGCTCCCGAGTGTGGCGAGCAGGGCCAGGGGCGGTACCGAGCCGCGGAGCGGGGCCTGGGAGATGACGGCGACCCCGGCCCCGGCGCACAGCGTGCCCACGGCCGCCGTGGCGCGCAGCCGTTCCTGCCGCTGTGCGACGGCGAGCAGCAGGGTGGCCAGCGGGACGAGCGCGAGGAGCGTCTGCACGAGCCCGGCGTGGATGTGCACGAGGGCGTGGTACAGGAGGGCGAACGTGACGCCGAAGTTGAGCAGCCCGTACAGGGCCGCCCCGGCCAGGGCCCGCCCCCGCGGCCAGGGCATCCGGAGGAGGGCCATCACGCAGGCCAGCACCAGCGCCGCGGCACCGAACCGCAGGGCGGCGCTCCACAGCGGGTCGAGCTCCCGCAGGCAGAACCTGACCCCGACGGCGTTGGCCCCGGCGAGGACGGCGCCGGCCGCGAACGCCGCCGTGGCCACCCGGTCGCGGCGGTGGTCCATCCCCCCACCGTAGGCCGCCGCGCGGTACCCCGCGGGGCGTCACGTCACCAACCTGGCGGCCGAGTACAACTAGCGCAGCTGCGCCGGCTCCCGCTCCGGCTCCCGGCCCGGCTCCGGGGCGTCGGCCCCGTCGTGGTTGCCGTACCAGGCCACGGCCACCGCGCCGGCCACCGCGAGGACGAAGCCCAGCACGGCCAGCCAGGCCAGGCCAGGCCGGGACGCGTCGCCGAGCCACAGCACGCCGATCGCCCCGGGCAGCACGGTCTCGCCGACCACCAGGGCGGCGGTCGCCCCGTTCACCGAGCCGATCTGCAGGGCCACGGTGTGCAGGTACATGCCGCCGACGCCGGCCAGCACGATGGCGTAGAGGGCCGGGTCGCCGAGCAGGGCGGCCGGGTCGAAGGGGTCGATGCCGTTCAGGATGCGCACGCCGACGCCGAGCGCGCCGAAGGCGAGGCCGGACAGCAGGCCCGCGAGGATCGCCGCCCGCCCGCCCAGCAGGCGTACGGCCACGGTGCCGCCCACGATGATCAGCGCGGTCACGGCGAACAGCCACCAGTGGGTGGCCATGGGGGCGTGGTGGCCGCCCTCGTGGCCGGCGGCCGTGGCCAGCAGCACCAGCGCCGCGCACACGACGCCGATGGAGATCCACTCCTTGCGGGTGAGCCGCAGGCCCAGCATCCGCACGCTCAGCACCGCCGTGATCACCAGGTTGGCGCTGATGACCGTCTGGGACAGGAAGAGGGGGAGCAGGCGGGCGGCGAGCGCGCCCAGGCCGAAGCCCGCGAAGTCCAGGATGGTGCCGACGATGAACTCCCAGGTCATCGCGGCCTTCGCGGTGGACGACAGGTTGGGGCCGCCGTGTGCGGTCACCCCGGCGGCGGCGGGGTTCGCCCGGGCGGCCCGGCGCGATCCGACGGCTTGCAGGACGGATCCCGTGCCGTAGCAGATGGACGCCGCTATCGCGGTCAGCAGGCCTATGAGCACCGGTGGCTCCGTTCACGTGTGACAGGTTGTGCCGTAAGTACCGCTTGTGCGGGTACGACTGCCAGACGTGAGAACGGGCCCGGAAGTTGCCTCCCGGGCCCGGCTTGTTGCGGCGTTCAGCGGGTCAGGGCGAGCGAAGTCAGCTGGGCCACGGCCCAGCTGACGGGTACGCACACGGTGAGCAGCGCGCCGGCCCGGACGGTGGCGGCCGTCCGCAGGACGGTGCCGGGGGTGCCGAGGTCGAGCAGGGCGGCGCGGGCGGCGGAGCGGCTCTGGCGGACCTCGACGGCGGAGGTGAGCAGGGTCGCGGCCGCGCACAGGGCCACGAGGGCGCAGGCCGGGGCGGTCAGCGGGCCGAGCGGTGCGCCGGGTCCGCCCCCGCCGGGCAGGGCGGCGGTGCTGAGGGCGGCCGCCCCGACCGCGCAGAGCACGCCGAGCGGGCGGCCGATGCGGGGGGCCTCCTCCTGCAGGGCCCGGCCGGCGAGGAGCCGGAGCGCACCCGGCCGGGCCGCCTGGACGAGGGTGCCGCAGGCGTAGGCCAGTCCGGGGCCGGCGAGTGCGAGGCCGAGGGCGGTGAGGACCCAGCCGGCGGGCAGCACGGCCCCGGTGCGGCCGGCGTACCCCTCGACGGCGAGTCCGCAGGCGGTGAGGGCGACGCCCCAGGGCAGGCCGGCCTGCGGGGAGGGCGGGGTGTGCGTGCGGCGCAGGACGAGGGCGGTGGCGGCCGCGGCGGTCAGCGGGACGAGGGCCAGCAGGGTGAGGGCGGCGGCGACGGGCAGCGGCCGGTCGGCGTGCAGCAGCCGGGCGCCGGCCCCGTCGAAGGGGAGTCCGCCGAGGTCGCCGCGCAGGTGGAGGAAGGCGGCGAGGGCCAGGGCGCTGCCCAGGGTGCAGGAGACGGCGGTGGAGACGGCGGCGACGAGGGAGAGGCGTACGGGGCCCAGCCCGACGGCGTCCATTCCGGCGCGGGGCCGGGTGGCGGGGTCGGTCCGGGCGACGGCGACGGCGAGGTGGACGGTGGCGGCGAGCGGCACCAGCGCCCACAGCAGGCGCGGGAACGATCCGGCGGGCCGGGCGACGGCTTCGGTGAGCACGTACAGCAGCAGGAAGCCCGTCCCGGCGCCGGCGGCCGCGACCAGCATCCGGCGCAGCTGAACGAGTGGCCGGGAGCCGCGGGCTAGGCGGAGAGCGAGCACGCGGCCTGCTCCTCCGGGGTGTCGCCGGCCGGGCCGGCAGGGCCGGACAGGCCGGCGGCCACGGCGGCGGGGCGGCCGTCGAGGAGGGCGAACCGGCGGTCGGCCACGGCTGCGGTGCCCTCGTCGTGGGTGGCCAGCACCACGGTGATCTCGTGGGAGCGGGCGGCGGCGGTCAGGGTGCGCAGGAGCAGGGCGCCCTCGGCGCGGGGCAGTGGCGCGGTGGGCTCGTCGGCGAAGATCACGGCGGGCTCGCTGATCAGGGCCCGGGCCAGGGCGACGCGCTGGGATTCGGCGCGGTCCAGGGTGCGGGGACGTCTGCGGGCGGAGTCGCCCAGGTCGAGCCGGTCCAGCCAGGCGTGGGCGGCCCGCTTCGCGGTGCGGTGCGAGACGCCGGCGACGAGCAGGGGGAGGGCGGCGTTCTCCCAGGCGGTGAGCTCGGGCAGCAGGTCCGGTTCGGGGCCGATCCAGCCGAACCGGTCGCGGCGCAGCCGTTCGCGGCCGGGGGCGCCCAGGGTGTGGACGGGCGCGCTGTTGAACCAGACCTCGCCCTCGCGGGGGACGAGCTGACCGTTGAGGCAGCGCAGCAGGGTGGTCTTGCCGCTGCCGCGCGGGCCGGTCACGGCGAGGACCTCGCCCAGGCGGACGCCGACCGAGACCCCGACGATGCCGGGTGAACCGTTGTGGGAGTAGTGGACGGACCGTGCCCAGAGCACATCGTCGTCCGGTGGAGCCACCATGGCGTACACCTCCGTCCGGGGGAACGAAGCGGAGCCGCTTCGGTCACTGGCGCCCGCACTGAGATGTAAGGAGATGGACGTGCCGAAAGCCGACAGCACACGGCCCGGACCCCCTCGTTCCCACTCGAACGGGGTATCCGGGCCATGTGTTCGGACTATTTACAGCTTGGTCCACGCCTCGGTGAGCACCGAGCGCAGGATCCCCTCGATCTCGTCGAAGGTGCCCTGGTCCGCGATCAGCGGCGGGGCCAGCTGCACGACCGGGTCGCCGCGGTCGTCGGCCCGGCAGTACAGACCGTTCTCGAAGAGGGCCTTGGAGAGGAAGCCGTAGAGCACGCGCTCGGTCTCCTCGTCCGTGAAGGACTCCTTGGTGACCTTGTCCTTGACGAGCTCGATGCCGTAGAAGTAGCCGTTTCCGCGGACGTCGCCGACGATCGGCAGGTCGTGCAGCTTCTGCAGCGTCTTCAGGAAGGCGGACTCGTTGTCCAGCACGTGCTGGTTGAGGCCTTCCTTGTCGAAGATGTCGAGGTTGGCGAGGGCCACCGCGGAGGACACCGGGTGCCCGCCGAAGGTGTAGCCGTGCAGGAACGTGTTGTTGCCCTTGTAGAAGGGCTCGGCCACGCGGTCCGACACGATGCAGGCGCCGATCGGCGAGTAGCCCGAGGTCATGCCCTTGGCGCAGGTGATCATGTCCGGTACGTAGTCGAACTTGTCGCAGGCGAACATCGTGCCGAGGCGGCCGAAGGCGCAGATCGTCTCGTCGGAGACGAGCAGCACGTCGTAGGTGTCGCAGATCTCGCGGACGCGCTGGAAGTACCCGGGCGGCGGCGGGAAGCAGCCGCCGGCGTTCTGCACCGGCTCCAGGAAGACGGCGGCGACGGTGTCGGCGCCCTCGAAGAGGATCTGCTGCTCGATCTGGTCGGCGCACCAGCGGCCGAAGGCCTCCGGGTCGTCGCCGTGGATCGGGGCGCGGTAGATGTTGGTGTTCGGCACCTTGTGCGCACCGGGCACCAGCGGCTCGAAGGGGGCCTTCAGGGCCGGCAGGCCGGTGATGGACAGGGCGCCCTGCGGGGTGCCGTGGTAGGCGACCGCACGCGAGATGACCTTGTACTTGGTCGGCTTGCCCTTGAGCTTGTAGTACTGCTTGGCCAGCTTCCAGGCGGTCTCGACGGCCTCGCCGCCGCCGGTGGTGAAGAAGACCTTGTTCAGGTCGCCCGGCGCGTAGCCGGCGAGGCGCTCGGCCAGTTCGACGGCCTTCGGGTGGGCGTAGGACCACACCGGGAAGAACGCGAGCTCCTGCGCCTGCTTGTACGCGACCTCGGCGAGCTCCTTGCGGCCGTGACCGGCGTTGACCACGAACAGTCCGGCGAGACCGTCGAGGTAGCGCTTGCCCTTGTCGTCGTAGATGTAGGTGCCCTCACCGCGGACGATGGTGGGGACGGGGGTGTTCTCGTACGAGGACATGCGGGTGAAGTGCATCCACAGGTGGTCGTACGCGGTCTTGGACAGGTCCTGGGTCACGGTTATCGGGTTCCCCACATGTAGGTCTGCTTCTTCAGCTTCAGGTAAACGAAGCTTTCGGTGGATCGCACGCCGGGGAGCGCGCGGATCTTCTTGTTGATCGTTTCCAGCAGGTGGTCGTCGTCCTCGCAGACGATCTCCACCATCAGGTCGAACGAGCCCGCGGTCATCACCACGTACTCGCACTCGGCCATCTGGGTCAGCGCATCGGCCACCGGGTCGACGTCGCCCTCGACGTTGATGCCGACCATGGCCTGGCGGCGCAGGCCCACGGTGAGCGGGTCGGTGACGGCGACGATCTGCATGACGCCCTGGTCGAGCAGTTTCTGCACGCGCTGGCGCACGGCCGCCTCGGACAGGCCCACGGCCTTGCCGATCGCCGCGTACGGCCGACGGCCGTCCTCCTGCAGTTGCTCGATGATCGCGAGCGACACAGCATCGACCGAAGGGGACGGCTGCCTGTTCCTGGAATCTGCGCTTCGACTGACCACGACGTCACTCTGCACGAGGAGTCGTCTGTTCCGCAAGACGGATTCAATGAAATCCGTTGTCTTTGGATGTGGATCTCACTGATTTCGTAGGTGGCCGTGTCTGGCCCTGTCGAAAGCGTCCGCCCAGCAGCTAGGCTTGGGGAAGCGTCTCAATCATTGGACATGTGATCAGGAGTGTGGCTGTAGTGACCACCGAACTGCGTCGTCTGCGCAACTACATCGGCGGGGAGTTCAAGGACGCCGCCGACGGGCGGACCACCGACGTGGTCAACCCCGCCACGGGCGAGGTGTACGCCACGGCGCCGCTCTCCGGCCAGGCCGACGTGGACGCGGCCATGGCCGCCGCCGCTGCCGCCTTCCCGGGCTGGCGCGACACCACCCCCTCCGAGCGGCAGAAGGCCCTGCTCAAGATCGCCGACGCCTTCGAGGCGCGCGCGGACGAGCTGGTCGCCGCCGAGTCCGAGAACACGGGCAAGCCGCTGGGCCTCACGGCCAGCGAGGAGCTGCCCCCGATGGTGGACCAGATCCGCTTCTTCGCCGGTGCGGCCCGACTGCTGGAGGGCCGCTCCGCGGGCGAGTACATGGACGGGATGACCTCGATCATCCGCCGTGAGCCGGTCGGCGTCTGCGCCCAGGTCGCACCGTGGAACTACCCGATGATGATGGCCGTGTGGAAGTTCGCCCCCGCCATCGCCGCGGGCAACACCGTGGTGCTCAAGCCCTCGGACACCACCCCCGCCTCCACCGTCCTGATGGCGGAGATCATCGACTCGATCCTGCCCAAGGGCGTCTTCAACGTCGTCTGCGGCGACCGCGAGACCGGCAAGGCCATGGTCGAGCACTCCACCCCGGCGATGGCCTCCATCACCGGCTCCGTCCGCGCCGGCATGCAGGTCGCCGAGAGCGCCTCGAAGGACGTCAAGCGCGTCCACCTGGAGCTCGGCGGCAAGGCCCCGGTCGTGGTCTTCGAGGACGCCGACATCGCCAAGGCCGTCGAGGACATCGCCGTCGCCGGCTACTTCAACGCCGGCCAGGACTGCACCGCCGCCACCCGCGTCCTCGTGCACGAGTCCATCCACGACGAGTTCGTGGCCGCGCTCGCCAAGGCCGCCGCGGACACCAAGACCGGCCAGCCGGACGACGAGGACGTGCTCTACGGCCCGCTGAACAACCCCAACCAGCTGAGCCAGGTCGCGGGCTTCATCGACCGCCTCCCGGCGCACGCCAAGGTCGAGGCGGGCGGCCACCGGGTAGGCGACACGGGCTACTTCTACGCCCCGACCGTCGTCTCCGGCCTCAAGCAGGACGACGAGATCGTCCAGAACGAGGTCTTCGGCCCCGTCATCACCGTCCAGTCCTTCACGGACGAGGCGCAGGCCGTGGAGTACGCGAACGGCGTCGAGTTCGCCCTCGCCTCCTCGGTGTGGACCAAGGACCACGGCCGGGCGATGCGCATGTCCAAGAAGCTCGACTTCGGCTGCGTGTGGATCAACACCCACATCCCGCTGGTCGCCGAGATGCCGCACGGCGGCTTCAAGAAGTCCGGCTACGGCAAGGACCTCTCCGCGTACGGCTTCGAGGACTACACCCGCATCAAGCACGTGATGACCTCGCTCGACGGCTGATCGCCCGGAGGCGGCGGGGCGCGGACCGGCCGGGTGCGCGCAAGGGCCGCCTGAGTTCGATCAAGGGGCGGGCAGTGGACAATGTGTCCATTGCCCGCCCCCGTCACGTTCCCCGAGGCTCCTGTCCATGCCTGAACTCGCCTTCTCCCGCCGCACGGCGCTGCGCGGACTCGGTGCCGCCGGCCTCCTCGCGGCCCTCTCCGGCTGCGGCGTGCCGTCCGCGTACGTCCCCGAGGACCGGCGGGGAGGTCCGGACCGCTCGGGGCGGGACCGGAGCCTCACCTTCTCCAACTGGCCGCTGTACATCGACACCGACGAGGAGGACGAGGAGCGCCGCCCCACCCTGGAGGCCTTCACGCGGAAGACCGGCATCGAGGTCTCCTACAGCGAGGAGATCAACGACAACGACGAGTTCTTCGGCAAGATCAGCCCCGCGCTGATGAACCACCAGGACACCGGCCGCGACCTGGTGGTGATCACCGACTGGATGGCCACCCGGTACGTCGAGCTGGGCTGGGTCCAGAAGATGGACCGCGCCGCGCAGCCCAACGTGGCCGCGCACCTCGACCCGCAGCTGCGCTCGCCGGGCTTCGACGAGGGCCGCCTGCACACCGTCCCCTGGCAGTCGGGGATCACCGGCATCGCCTACAACCGCAAGGCCCTCGGCCGGGAGGTCAGGTCCGTCAAGGACCTGTGGCACCCGGACCTGGCGGGCCGGGTCACCCTCTTCTCCGGCCTCGACGAGTCCTTCGCCCTGCTGATGCAGGGCAACGGCGTGGACGTCACCCGGTGGACCGAGGCCGACTTCCACCGGATGTGCGACCAGGTCGAGGAGCTGGTGCGCAAGAAGCACATCCGCCGCTTCACCGGCAACGACTACACCTCCGACCTCGCCAAGGGCGACGTGTTGGCCTGCCAGGCCTACTCCGGCGACGCCATCCAGCTCAAGGCCGACAACCCCGACATCGAGTTCGTGGTCCCCGAGGAGGGCGGCGAGCTGTGGTCGGAGAGCATGCTCATACCCAACCTGGCCCGGCACAAGGCCAACGCCGAGGCCCTCGTGGACTACTACTACGACCCGGAGGTGGCCGCCGAGCTCGCCGCCTTCGTCAACTACGTCTGCCCCGTGCCGGCCGCCCGCGAGGTGCTGGCCGCCTCGCAGGACAAGGAGACGGCGGAGCTGGCCGAGAACCCGCTGATGTTCCCGGACGAGGACATGCGTAAGCGCCTGGCCGTGGCCCGCGCCGTCACCACCGCGGAGCGCCGCTCCTTCGCCCGCCGCTGGAACGCCATCGCCGGGCTGTGATCATCACCACGGAAGTGAACACGTTCAGGAAATCTGCTGAACGTGTTCAACTCTGGGCGTAGGGTTCTGCCATGAGCGAGAGAAACGCCCTCCAGCGGCGTATCCGTGCCTGGCTGATCCTCTTCATCGTGTGCCTCGTCCTCAGCGGGCTCACGGCCTTCCCCCTGGTCACCGAATTGCGCTGGGCCAACTCCCTGGTGTCCCACGCCTGGCTGAGCCGGGTCGGGGAGGGTCTGGACCAGGCCGACGCGCAGTACCCGTTCCTCCTCTACGGCACCGACTGGCTCGCCTTCGCCCACCTGGTGATCGCCGTCTTCTTCTACGGCGTCCTGCGCGACCCCGTGCGCAACATCTGGATCATCGACGCCGGCATGATCGCCTGCGCCGGCATCATCCCCCTGGCCCTGATCTGCGGGCCCGTCCGGGGCATCCCCTTCGGCTGGAGCCTCATCGACATCTCCTTCGGGGTCTTCGGGGTGATCCCGCTGCTGGTGCTCCGCCGCCTCGTCAAACGCCTGGAGGCGCTGCCCGCCACCGCCTGACGGGCCTCAGCGGCCGAACCGGGCGCGGACGGCGGTCAGGGCGTCGATCCGGTTGGTGGTGATCGCGTCCACCCCGGCCGCGAGCAGCCCGCGCATCGAGCGGCGGGTGTCGGCGGTCCATGCGGAGACCTTCAGGCCGTCCCGGTGCAGCGCGTCCACCAGCTCCCGGTCGACCAGCCCGAAGCGGTAGTTGAGCCAGGCCGGCGCCACCGCGTCGATCAGCACCCGGCGCGGTGGCGCCAGCGTCGTCCAGGTCAGCGCGATCTCCGCGTCCGGATCCGCGGCGCGGACGGCCAGCATGGTGTCCGGGCCCGCGCTGTAGTACGTGCGCTCGCGCGCCCCGCACGCGCGGACCACCCCGACCACCGTCCGCACCGCCTCGGCGGTCGCACCCGGCAGGTCGACCATCACCCGGCCCGTGCCCGAGGCCGCCAGGGCCTCGTGCAGGGTCGGCACCCCGCCCGCCGTCATCTCCCGCAGCTGGGCGGCCGTGACCGCGTCCAGCCGCACGTCGTGCCGCCACAGGCGCCACAGCGTGTCGTCGTGCAGGAGCACCGGCACCCCGTCGCGGGTCAGCCGTACGTCGATCTCGACCGCGTCCGCCCCGCGCGCGAACGCCGAGCGGACGGAGGGCACGGTGTTCTCGGGGAACCGGTAGGGGTCGCCGCGGTGGGCGACGGCCGTCAGGGCGCGCATGGCGCCCATTGTCCGGTGGCGTCAGCGCGCGAGCCAGGCCTCGGTGTGGGCGTCGATCTCCGCGGTGATCCGCTCCTTGCCGGCCGGGTCCAGGAAGGAGGCCTCGACCGCGTTCTTCGCCAGCTGCGCGACCCCGCGCTCGTCGAGGTCGAGGAGCCGGGCGGCGACCGCGTACTCGGTGTTGAGGTCGGTGCCGAACATCGGCGGGTCGTCGCTGTTGATGGTGACGAGCACGCCCGCTTCGACCATCTCCTTGACCGGGTGCCGGTCCAGGTCGGCCACGGCGCGGGTGGCGATGTTCGACGTCGGGCAGACCTCCAGCGCGATGCGGTGCTCGGCCAGGTAGGCCAGCAGCTCCGGGTCCTGGACGGCGCTGGTGCCGTGGCCGATGCGCTCGGCGCCGAGCTCGCGGATGGCGTCCCAGATCGTCTCGGGTCCGGTGGTCTCGCCGGCGTGCGGCACGCTGCGCAGGCCCGCGGCCCGGGCGGCGTCGAAGTACGGCTTGAACTGCGGGCGCGGGACGCCGATCTCGGGGCCGCCGAGACCGAAGGAGACCAGGCCCTCCGGACGCAGGTCGACGGCGAGGCGGGCGGTCTCGGCCGCGGCCTCCAGACCGGCCTCGCCGGGGATGTCGAAGCACCAGCGCAGGATGACGCCGAGCTCGGCCTCGGCGGCCTTGCGGGCGTCCTCGATGGCCGCCATGAACGCGTGCTCGTCGATGCCGCGGCGGGTCGAGGAGTACGGGGTGATGGTCAGCTCCGCGTAGCGGATGTTCTGCCGCGCCATGTCCCGGGCGACCTCGAAGGTGAGGGTCCGCACGTCGTCGGGGGTGCGCACCAGGTCCACGACGGAGAGGTAGACGTCGATGAAGTGGGCGAAGTCGGTGAAGGTGAAGTAGTCGGCGAGCGCCTCCGGGTCGGTGGGGACCTTGGAGTCGGGGTGCCGGGAGGCGAGCTCGGCCACGATGCGCGGGGAGGCCGAGCCGACGTGGTGGACGTGAAGCTCGGCCTTGGGGAGCCCCGCGATGAAGGCGGTCAGATCGGGCACGGTAGGGCCTCCGGGATGATCTTGTACGGACGGATCGGGCTTCATCGTAGGCAGCCCCGGGGCTGTCGGACGCAGCGCATAGCATGGCCGTACGAGAAGGGGGCGACGCATGACCGACCAGAGTCCTGAGCCCAGGGACCCGTGGGCGCCGCCGGAGCGGTCGCCGGGGGAGTACGGCGGGCCGCAGGGGCGACCGGTGGTGCCGGGGCCGCCGTCCGTGCACGACCAGATCACGATCGCCGGGATGCCGGGGGCGGGGGCGGGGGCCGAGGTACCGCCCGCGCCGATACCCGCCCCGTACCCGGGGCCCGCGCCGGCCCCGGCGCCCGCCGGGCCCGGACCCGCCGCCGTGCCCCCGGCCTACGCCTACCCGGCCCAGCCGGCCCCCGGCGGCTACGCGTACCCCGGTCCGCCGAACGTCCCGTCCGCGTACGGCTACCCCGGTCCGCCGAACGTCCCGTCCGCGTACGGCTACCCCGGCCATCCCGGCTACCCGGGCCACGCCCCGTACGCCCCCTACGGCGGGCAGCCGCGCAACGGGTTCGGCATCACCGCGCTCGTCCTCGGCATCCTCTCGGTCGTCGGGTGCATCACCAGCCTGCTGGCCATCGCCATCGGCATCGGGGCGGTCGTCTTCGGCGCGCTCGGGCGCGGCAAGGCCCGCCGGGGCGAGGCCACCAACGGCGGCATGGCCCTGGCGGGCATCATCACGGGCGCAATAGGCATCGCGCTGGGCGCGGCGGTCCTCGCGCTGGGGATCATCGGGATCCTCGAACGCGACGCCGGGGGCGGCGGTTTCGACAGCCCCTACTCCAACTCGCGGATGCGCGAGAAGGTCTGACGTCCCGCCACCACGCGTGGTGGGCGTGCGGCCGGCCTCAGCCGGCCCACGGCCAGTCGGCGTCCCTGCCCGCCTCGATCAGCGGCACCATGCGGAAGGCCGCGTCGGTGAGTCCGCCGAAGGTGTGCCGGTTCGCGGCCCCGGAGGGCGCGTGCCCCACCCGGTACCCGGCCAGGTTCCAGGTGTAGACCGGCACTTCGGCCGGGACGAGGGCCGTCGGGTCGCCGCCGTAGTGGTAGGTCGCCTGCTCGTCGGTGACGATCAGGACCCGGTCGTGACCCCGGTAGTGCTGCCGCACGGCGTCCGCGGTGTAGGTGCCGCCGAGGTCCTCGAACCGCTCCAGCACCTTCAGCACGCTCTCGCCCCGGCGGTACGGGACCGGCTTGCTGTCCGTGCCGAACTGCACCAGGTCCGCGTGCTCGGCGCGCAGCGCCAGCGCCGTGCCGAACACGGCCGCGGCGTCGGCCCGGTTGAGCTGCGAGCGCTCGGACAGCGGCGACCACATCGACCCGGACCGGTCGACGAGGACGAGGGTGCGCCCCGGCAGCGCGGGCACGGACGCCAGCGAGTGCCCGAGGGCCTGCTCCAGCGGGTACGCCCAGCGCAGCGAGGGCGCGTGCTGGTGGGCGGCCAGGTAGCGCAACGGGAACTGCCGCGACCGGGCGACCGCTTCCGGGTCGCAGATCCGCGCGGCGACCTGCGCCGCCACCTCGTCCGGGACCCCGGCCCCGTCGAAGTTGCGCAGGTTGCGCAGCAGCGCCATCACGCCCATGGACGGGATGACCGCCTCCCAGGCGGCCGCGTCCATCGGCCCCTGGAGCCAGCCGGCCAGCGCCTCCCAGGTCATGCCCGCCGCCGCGAGCCGCTCGGCGCCGCCCGGGCCGGTCACCACGGCCCGGCGCTCCTCGACCGGCAGCGCCATGAGCTCCCGGTGGGCCACCAGGGTCCGGTTGCCGGCGGGTACCTCCGCCGCTTCCGGGTGGTGGCGACGGTCGAGGGCGTGGCGGAACAGCTCGCCCTGCCACGGCTTGGCCGGGTCCGGCGCGGCGTGCACGAGGTTCAGCACGTCGCCGAAGCGGAAGTCCTTGGACGCGGTGTCGTACTTCAGCAGCGAGGTGCCGGAGTAGAGGCGGCGCACGGCGTCCGCGATGCCGCGCTTGACGGGCTTGGGCACGGCGCGCCCGTACGTGGCCGTCCAGTAGGCCAGGAGCTCACCGGGCTCGTCCGCGCGCTGCAGCACGGAGTCCACCACCTGCCGGTTGGAGGGCCCGTCGGTGGCGCCCGCGTCCAGCCGCGCCTTGACGTACTCGGCGGCGCCGACGAGCGAGGCGGTGCGCATGTTGCCCTCGCCGCGCAGCCAGCCCAGCAGGCCGGCGGTCCACTGCGGGTCCTCGACGGCGAGGGTGCGGACCAGGGCCGCGAAGCGGTCGTCGCGCTCCCGGGCGCCCTCGTAAGCGGTGCGCTGCGTCACGAAGTTGGCGACGGCGAGCAGGAACAGCTCGGAGCGCGGGTCGCGGACGAAGCCGGGGCTGCCGTGGTGGTTGCGGGCGCGCCGGCCGGTCGAGCGCAGCGGTGACACCGGCGCGGTGGTCGCGGATGCGGTTGCGGGCGCTGACGCGGACGCGCGGCGGTTGAAGCGGGCCATGAGAATTCCCCCGAATTCCGTGCACGGGGGGAGGGCGTGACGTGCGGGACGCCCGAGATCGGAAGGTCGGCGGCGGGCTGCATGCCATGCGAGCTACCGGGCTGCTCCACCGGCCGCGGCCGGGCGGGATTCGAACCCGCGACCTCATGGTCCCGAAGGAGCCGTCGCCTGCGCACCGGGCGTCCCGCACGCGGCCTCCCGAGATCAAGGTGGCGGCGGCCTGGGTTTCTCTGCAAAAGAAGGAGCCGCAGCCTGCGCACCGGGAGGTGCGTGAGGTGTGTCCAGAGTTCGAGGCGGCGAAACCACATGCTGCTCTGCCGACTGAGCTACACCGGCCCGAAGCCGGTGGCGGGACTCGAACCCGCGACCTGCCCGTTAAGAGTGGAAGTAGGTCCCGCCTGCGCACCTGGACGATCACACCGTAGGCCGCGGCCTGCCGGGCCCGCCACGCATTTTCCGGGTCCCGCACCGCCGACCACGCCGCCGGCGGTGCCGATGCCGCCTACGCCTCCTGGGCCTCCGCGCGCAGCCGCTCCCGGGCCTCCATCAGCGCGAAGCCGAGCAGGTTCAGCCCGCGCCAGCGCGCCGGGTCGAGCGCCCGCGCGTCGTCGGCGGCCAGGCCGATGCCCCAGACGCGGTCCATCGGGCTCGCCTCGACCAGGACCCGGTCCCCGGTGGTCAGCAGGTACGAGCGCAGCTGCGGCGTGGAGCGGAACTTGTGCACGCTGCCCTCCACCACCAGGGCGAACCGCTCCCGCTCCCACACCTCGTCGTCGAAGCCGCGCACCAGCCGCCCGGCCTTCTTCGCCTCGGCCGGGGTCCCCGCCGCGAGGGCGGCGCGCTCCCCGTAGGCGTCCCCGAAGAGGCGCGCCTTCCCGGCCATCATCCAGTGCTCGGCGGTCTCGTAGCGCACGCCGTCCACGGTGAACGGAGAGGGCCACCATTGGCTCAGACAGCTCGGGCCGAGCGTCCCGTCGGGCCGCGGCCGGTGTCCCCAGAAGGGCAGGAACTTCACCCGGTCACCGCGGCTGACCTGCTCGATCAACGTGTCGATCATCTCCATGCACGGGAGTCTGGCAGTCGCCACGGACACTTCGTACGGGAATTGCGGGCTGCCTCGACACATGGTCGACCGATTCCGTCGCGTAATCAAAGAGCAACAACGGAATCACTTGGCTGCGGGTAACACCTCTGCCAGGATCGGCACTCAATCCGAGCTGAAGCCACGAGGGCGTGAGAGCGTGATGGGTAGCTTCCAGGTCAAGGACCGCTTCGCGGACGGCGCGCAGTACATCGACGGCCGCCTGCGGACCGGTACCTCCGGACGGTCGCACACCGTGGTGAACCCCGCCACCGGTGAGGAGGTGCTCACCTACGAGCTGGCCTCCGCCGCCGACGTGGACGCGGCCGTGGCCGCCGCCCGGCGCGCCTTCCCCGCCTGGTCCGCGGCCACCCCCGCGGAGCGCTCGGACGCCCTGCACCGGCTGGCGGCCGTCCTGGCCGCGCAGGCGGAGGACCTCGCGTACGCCGAGTCGCTCCAGTGCGGCAAGCCGATCAAGCTGTCCACCGAGTTCGACGTACCGGGGACGATCGACAACACCGCCTTCTTCGCGGGCGCCGCCCGCCACCTCCAGGGGCAGGCGGCCGCCGAGTACTCCGGGGACCACACCTCGTACGTACGCCGGGAGGCCATCGGGGTCGTCGGCTCCATCGCCCCCTGGAACTACCCGCTCCAGATGGCCGCCTGGAAGATCCTCCCGGCCGTCGCCGCGGGCAACACCATCGTCCTGAAGCCCGCCGAGCTGACGCCGCTGACCTCCCTGATGTTCGCGCAGGCCGCCACGGAGGCGGGCGTCCCCGACGGCGTGATCAACATCGTCACCGGCGCCGGCCGGGACGCCGGCGAGCACCTGGTCGGCCACCCGGACGTCGTCATGACCTCCTTCACCGGCTCCACCGCCGTCGGCAAGCGCGTCGCCGAGATCGCCACCGCCACCGTCAAGCGGCTCCACCTGGAGCTCGGCGGCAAGGCCCCCTTCCTCGTCTTCGACGACGCCGACCCGGAGGCCGCCGCCCACGGCGCCGTCGCCGCCTCCCTGATCAACACCGGTCAGGACTGCACGGCCGCCACCCGCGCCTACGTCCAGCGCCCCCTGTACGAGGCCTTCACCGCCCGCGTCGCCGAGCTGATGGAGGGCGTCCGCCTCGGCGACCCCCTCGACGCGGCGACCGACCTCGGGCCGCTCGTCTCCCACGCCCAGCGCGACCGCGTCGCCGGCTTCGTCGAGCGCGCCCGCGGCTACGCCACCGTCGCCACCGGCGGCGGCGTCCCCGGCGGCGCCCTCGCCGACGGCGCGTACTACCGGCCCACCCTGATCACCGGCGCCCCGCAGGACAGCGAGATCGTCCAGTCGGAGGTCTTCGGGCCGGTCCTCGTCGTGCTGCCCTTCGACACCGACGACGAGGGCATCGCGCTGGCCAACGACACCCCGTACGGACTCGCCGCATCCGCCTGGAGCCGCGACGTCTACCGGGCCAACCGCGCCACCCGCGAGCTCAGGGCGGGCTGCGTGTGGATCAACGACCACATTCCGATCATCAGTGAGATGCCCCATGGGGGATACGGGGCGAGCGGCTTCGGAAAGGACATGAGCTCGTACTCCTTCGAGGAGTACACGCAGGTCAAGCACGTGATGTACGACAACACGGCGGTCGCCGCGAAGGACTGGCACCGCACGATCTTCGGGGACCGATAGCAGCAGCCGGCCGTCCGACCAGCGGCCCACCCATCCCGAAAGGGCACAGCCCATGGAGCAGTTCGAGCCCGAACGCCTCTCCGCGGCGCAGGTCGCCGCGATGCGGCGGAGCCTCACCGGCGGCCGCGGCGCCCTCACCCGCCGCTCGCTGCTGCGCGCCTCAGGCGCCGGCGCGCTCGCCCTCGGCGGCCTGGCCTCCCTGAGCGCCTGCGGCATCCCGCCGGCCAGGCGCGACGGGGCGACGGCGGCCTCCGACGACCACTCGGACACGGAGAAGGTGATCAACTTCTCCAACTGGACCGAGTACATGGACGTCAGCGACGACGAGAAGACCCACCCGACGCTGGTGGAGTTCACCAAGCGGACCGGCATCCGGGTCAACTACACCGAGGACATCAACGACAACGTCGAGTTCTTCGGCAAGATCCGCCCGCAGCTGGCGGCCGGCCAGGACACCGGCCGCGACCTGATCGTCGTCACCGACTGGCTCGCGGCCCGCATCATCCGCCTGGGCTGGGCGCAGAAGCTGGACCCCTCCCACCTGCCGCACGCCTTCGCCAACCTGATCCCGCAGTACCGCAGCCCCGACTGGGACCCCGGCCGCGCCCACAGCTACCCGTGGACCGGCATCAACACCGTGATCGCCTACAACACCAAGGCGACCGGCGGGAAGAAGGTCGACTCCGTCACGCAGATGCTGGACGACCCCACCCTCAAGGGCCGGGTCGGCTTCCTCACCGAGATGCGCGACACCGTCGGGATGACCCTCCTCGACCAGGGCAAGGACCCGGCGACCTTCACCACCCCGGACTACGACGCGGCCATCGCCCGGCTCCAGAAGGGCGTGGACTCCAAGCAGATCCGCCGCTTCACCGGCAACGACTACACCGCCGACCTCGACAAGGGCGACCTCGCGGCCTGCCTGGCCTGGGCCGGCGACATCATCCAGTTGCAGGCCGGCAACCCGGACATCCAGTACGCGGTCCCCACCGTCGGCTACATCACCTCCAGCGACAACCTCCTCGTCCCGGCCCACGCCCGCCACAAGGCCAACGCGGAGAAGCTCATCGACTTCTACTACGAGCCCCCGATCGCCGCCCAGCTCGCGGCCTTCATCAGCTACGTGTGCCCCGTCGCGGGCGTCAAGCAAGACCTTGCGAAAATCGATCCTGCGCTCGCGGACAACCCCTTGATCATTCCGGACGAGGAGATGACCGCCAGGGCCCATGCCTTCCGCATGCTCACCAGCGAGGAAGAGACCGAGTACGAGGAAAAGTTCGCCAAGCTCATCGGAGCCTGACGAGCGCCCGCACCGGCACCGCCCCCCGCACTCTTCCGAAGAACACCACCACCGAAGGCCGCGACCCATGACTGACAAGACCGCGGGCGGCGACGTCCGCCTCGCCGGGATCAGCAAGCACTACGGCACGTTCACCGCCGTGCACCCGCTGGACCTCACCATCCCCCAGGGCTCCTTCTTCGCCCTGCTCGGCGCCTCCGGCTGCGGAAAGACCACGACCCTGCGCATGATCGCCGGCCTGGAGGAGCCCTCCACCGGCACGGTCCACCTGGGCGAGCGCGACGTCACCCAGCTGCCCCCGTACAAGCGCCCCGTGAACACGGTCTTCCAGAGCTACGCGCTCTTCCCGCACCTGAGCATCTACGAGAACGTGGCCTTCGGCCTGCGCCGCCGCGGCATCAAGTCCGTCAAGAAGCAGGTCGAGGAGATGCTGGAGCTGGTCGAGCTCGGCCAGTTCGCCCAGCGCAAGCCCCACCAGCTCTCCGGCGGCCAGCAGCAGCGCGTCGCCGTCGCCCGCGCCTTGATCAACCACCCCCAGGTGCTCCTGCTCGACGAGCCCCTCGGCGCCCTCGACCTCAAGCTGCGCCGCCAGATGCAGCTGGAGCTCAAGCGGATCCAGACCGAGGTCGGCATCACCTTCGTGCACGTCACGCACGACCAGGAGGAAGCCATGACCATGGCCGACACCGTCGCCGTGATGAACGGCGGCCGGGTGGAGCAGCTCGGCGCGCCCGCCGAGCTCTACGAGAACCCGCGCACCACCTTCGTCGCGAACTTCCTCGGCACCTCCAACCTCATCGAGGCCGAGGTCGTCGAGACCGGCGGCTCCGACGTCGTCGTCAGCTCCGCCGGGACCAAGCTCAAGCTGCCCGCCGCCCGCTGCTCGACCACCCCCAAGGCCGGCGGGAAGCTGCTGGTGGGCGTGCGCCCGGAGAAGATCTCCCTGGTCCCCGCGGACGAGGAGCACACCGTCGCGGCCGGCCGCAACAAGGTCGTCGGCCGGATCGCCGACTCCTCCTTCATCGGCGTCTCCACCCAGTTCGTGATCGACAGCCCGGTCTGCCCCGAGCTGGAGGTCTACGTACAGAACATCGAGCGCGACCCCCGCCTGACCCCGGGCACCGAGGTGGTCCTCCACTGGAACCCCGAGCACACCTTCGGCCTGGACGCCGCTCAGGACATCGACGCGGGCATCGAGACGGTCGAGGAGGGCGCATGACCGCCACCGCGGCCCCACCCGAGGCTCCCGCCCCCGCCGAGCCCCCGGTCCACAAGCCCTCCCTGCGCAAGCGGCTGGTCCCGTACTGGCTGCTGCTGCCCGGCATCCTCTGGCTGCTCGTCTTCTTCGTGCTGCCGATGATCTACCAGGCCTCCACCTCGGTGCAGACCGGCTCCCTCGAAGAGGGCTTCCAGGTCACCTGGCACTTCGGGACCTACTGGGACGCCTTCACCGAGTACCTCCCGCAGTTCCTGCGCTCCCTGCTGTACGCCGGCACCGCGACCGTGCTGTGCCTGCTGCTCGGCTACCCGCTGGCCTACCTGATCGCCTTCCGGGCGGGCCGCTGGCGCAACCTGCTGCTGGTGCTGGTCATCGCGCCGTTCTTCACCAGCTTCCTGATCCGCACCCTGGCCTGGAAGACGATCCTGTCCGACGGCGGCCCGGTCGTCTCCTTCCTGAACGCGATCGGCTTCCTGGACGTCACCAGCTGGCTCGGCCTCACCGAGGGCGACCGGGTGCTGGCCACGCCGCTCGCGGTGGTCTGCGGCCTCACGTACAACTTCCTCCCCTTCATGATCCTTCCGCTGTACACCTCCCTGGAGCGCATCGACCCGCGCCTCCACGAGGCGGCCGGGGACCTCTACGCCCGCCCCGCCACCACCTTCCGGAAGGTCACCTTCCCGCTGTCCATGCCGGGCGTGGTCTCCGGGACCCTGCTCACCTTCATCCCGGCGAGCGGCGACTACGTCAACGCCGAGCTCCTCGGCTCCACGGACACCCGCATGATCGGCAACGTCATCCAGTCGCAGTACCTGCGCATCCTCGACTACCCGACGGCGGCCGCGCTCTCGTTCATCCTCATGGCCATCGTGCTGGTCATGGTCACCATCTACATCCGCCGGGCGGGGACGGAGGACCTGGTCTGATGCAGTGGCTCCGCCGCAACTTCGTCGTCATCGCCGGTCTCGGCACGCTCGCCTACATGGTGCTGCCGAACCTCGTCGTGACGCTGTTCTCCTTCAACAACCCCGCCGGGCGGTTCAACTACGCCTGGCAGGAGTTCTCCCTCGACGCCTGGAAGGACCCGTGCGGGGTCGCCGACCTCTGCGGCTCCCTGTCCCTGTCGCTCCAGATCGCCCTGTGGTCCACCCTCGCCGCCACCCTGCTGGGCACCGCCATCGCGTTCGCCCTGGTCAGGTACCGGTTCCGGGCGCGCGGCGCGGTCAACTCGCTGATCTTCATGCCGATGGCCATGCCCGAGATCGTGATGGCCGCCTCGCTGCTCGCGCTGTTCCTCAACATGGGCATCCAGCTGGGCTTCTGGACGATCCTCATCGCCCACATCATGTTCTGCCTCAGCTTCGTCGTCGCCGCCGTCAAGGCGCGCGTGCTGTCGATGGACCCGCGGCTGGAGGAGGCCGCCCGCGACCTCTACGCGGGCCCGGTGCAGACCTTCGTACGGGTCACCCTGCCGATCGCGGCGCCCGGCATCGCGGCCGGCGCACTGCTGGCCTTCGCGCTCTCCTTCGACGACTTCATCATCACCAATTTCAACTCGGGCAACACCGTCACCTTCCCCATGTTCGTGTGGGGATCGGCCCAACGCGGTACGCCCGTGCAGATCAACGTCATCGGCACGGCGATGTTCGTCATCGCGGTGCTGGTGGTCCTCGCCGCCCAGACGGTCGGCAACCGCCGCAAGAAGGCACAGCCCAAGTAACTCTGTAGGGAGTTGGAAGACATGGCCCCAGTCGCCATGCGAAGCGTTGCGAAATCCCTTTCCGAAGCACTGCCGGTCTCGTACTGGCTGGACGACCCCGGCAAGCCCGCCGCACAGCCGGCGCTGACCTCCGACGAGGCCTGCGACCTGCTGGTCATCGGCGGCGGGTACAGCGGCCTGTGGACCGCGCTGATCGCCAAGGAGCGCGACCCCGCCCGGGACGTCGTCCTGATCGAGTCCAAGGAGGCGGGCTGGGCCGCCTCCGGCCGCAACGGCGGCTTCTGCGCCGCCTCCCTCACGCACGGCCTGGCCAACGGCCTGGCCCGGTGGCCCGGCGAACTCGCCCGGCTGGAGGAGCTGGGCGCCCGCAACCTCGACGAGATCGAGGCGGCGGTCGCCCGCTACGGCATCGACTGCGACTTCGAGCGCACCGGCGAGATCGACGTGGCCACCGAGCCCCACCAGGTCGAGGAGCTGCGCGCACTCCACGAGGAGGCGCAGAAGCTCGGCCTGGCGGCCGGCTCGCGCTGGCTGGACCGCGACGAGGTGCGCGCCGAGGTCGACTCGCCGACCTTCCTCGCCGGCCTGTGGGACACCGACGGCGTGGCCATGCTCAACCCCGCCAAGCTCGCCTGGGGCCTGAAGCGGGCCTGCCTCGGCCTCGGCGTGCGCATCTACGAGAACACCCGCGGCCTGTCGCTGGCCTCCTCGGGCCCGGGGATGGCCGTACGCACCCCGTACGGGCGGATCTTCGCCCGGCGGGTGGCCCTCGGCACCAACATCTTCCCCTCCCTGGTCAAGCGGATCCGCCCGTTCACCGTCCCGGTCTACGACTACGCGCTGATGACCGAGCCGCTGACCGCCGACCAGCTGAAGGCCATCGGCTGGCAGCGCCGCCAGGGCATGGGCGACAGCGCCAACCAGTTCCACTACTTCCGCATCACCCCGGAGAACCGGATCCTGTGGGGCGGCTACGACGCCGTCTACCCCTACAAGGGCCGGCTCGACTCCGAGTACGACCACCGCCCCGAGACGTACCTGAAGCTGGCGCAGCACTTCTTCACCGCGTTCCCGCAACTGGAGGGCGTGAACTTCAGCCACGCCTGGGGCGGGGCCATCGACACCTGCTCCCGCTTCTCCGCCTTCTTCGGCACCGCCCACTCCGGCCGGGTCGCGTACGCCGCCGGCTACACCGGGCTCGGCGTCGGCGCCACCCGCTTCGGCGCGGACGTGATGCTCGACCTGTTGGACGGCCTGCGCACCGAGCGGACCGCACTGGAGATGGTCAGGTCCAAGCCGATGCCGTTCCCGCCCGAGCCGTTCGCCTGGACCGGCATCACCCTGACCAAGTGGTCCCTGGCCCGGGCCGACGCCCGCGGCGGCCGCCGCAACCTGTGGCTGAGGACGCTGGACAAGTTCGGCCTCGGCTTCGACAGCTGACGGCCCCGGGGGGCGCGCACCGGCGCATCCGCGTCTTCGGTGCGTGAGCCGGTTCACCTCCTCGGACGAACCGAACCCGCGTCATCGTCGCCCCCGGCCCCGCTCTCTCCCGGTGAGGACCCCTCACCTACAGGGAACGGAGGCCGGGCGATGCAGGGCTCGGAGATCAAGACCGTGGTGGACTGGCTCGCGGCGGCGGCCCCGGATCCGGACGCCTTCCGGTGGGACTGGGAGCGCAGCCCCCGGGGGACCGCCCTGCTGCCGGCGGGCCGGCGGTGGGACGTGCTGATCCTGCCCGGGCGGCTGGGGCGGCCGACCCTCGCCGTGCTGCGCCGGCTGCGCGGCCGGCCCGGCCCGGTGCTGGCCGGCCCGGGCGGTACCCGGTTGGGCTTCTTCGTGCCGCCGGGCACGGCCTCCGGCTGGATCGGCACCGGCGTACGGGGCGCGGGGCGCGGGACCTGGATCGTCGTCCCGCATCCCGGCCGGGCAGCGCCGGGCGTCCGCTGGCTGGTGGTCCCGGACGGCCGGGGCACGCTCACCGACCCGGCGGTGCTGGAACTCGCGATGCACGAGGCCGCGGCCGAGCTGGCGGCGGCGGGGCGGCGGGCGGCGGGGGAGTCGGCGGCCCGGGAGCCGGACCGCAGTCCGTGACGCCCCCGTGCCCGGCGGACCCCCGATGCCCGGCGGACCCCCGGTGCCCGGCGGACTCCCGGCTCAGGGCCCTGCCGGCCGGCCGGGCCCGCCGCCCCGCGCTCCGCGGCGGACCGCACGGGCGACGCCGAGCAGGAGCGGGGCGCACAGGAGCAGGCTGGCCAGCACGTCCAGGGGCCAGTGCCAGCCGCGCAGGACCAGGCCGACGGCCGTCGCGCCCGTCAGTACGAGGGCCGCGGCCGCGGGCCACGGGCCGTGGACGTACGGGCGCAGCAGCAGCGCCGCCCCGAGGTAGGCGACGGCCGCGGTGGCGGTGTGGCCCGAGGGGAAGTAGCCGGCGGCCCACGGCTCCAGCGGGCCCGGGCGGGCGGTCCACAGTTTCAGCGGGACCACCAGGGCCGGGACCAGGGCCATGGCCAGGCCGGCCGCCAGCGCGCCGGTGCGGTTGCCGCGCCGGACCGCGTACGCCATCGCCAGCGCCAGGACCGGTACGGCGACCTGGACGTTGCCGAGGTCGGAGAGGCGCTCGGTGACGGAGTCGGGCAGGCCCCGGACCACGGCCCGGCTGAGGGCCTCGTCCGGTGCGAGCAGCGGGCCCGAGACCAGCACCTGCCAGGTCGCGAGGGCGAGGGCCGGCAGGCACAGGAGGAGAAGGAGGAGGGTGGCCGGCCGTCCCGGAACAGGGGGGATGGTTCCGGGACGGCCGGCCGGATCGGGTTGCCGTGCGCCCCGGGGGGTTTGGGGCGTACGGCCGTCCGATCGGTGAGGAGTGCGCGCGAACGCAGGCCCAGTACGGCGCTGGGGATGCCCGATACCGGGATCGCCCCCGGTTTCCCGGGAGCGGGGTGTCTCACTCATCTGCAGAAACCGTACGGCAGCGGAAAGGGGACCGACAGCAGGAACGCGGTCCTGCCATCGGCCCCCCACATCTTCTTCACAGCGCCCGACCGTTACCGGCGGTACCCGCTGGGACGCGTGTTCGGAAGTCCGCTCAGATGCCCGATCAGATGCCCGCGAACGCGGCCTCGATGATGTCCAGGCCCTCGTTCAGGAGGTCCTCGCCGATGACGATCGGCGGCAGGAAGCGGAGCACGTTGCCGTAGGTGCCGCAGGTGAGGACGATCACGCCCTCGGCGTGGCAGGCCTTGGCCAGCGCGGCGGCGGCCTCCGGGTTCGGGGTCTTGGACTCCGGGTCCTTGACCAGCTCGATGGCGATCATGGCGCCGCGGCCGCGGATGTCGCCGATGATCTCGTGCTTCTCCTGCATCGCGGTCAGGCGCGACTTCATGATGGACTCGATCTTCTTCGCCTTGGCGTTGAGGTCGAGTTCCTTCATGGTCTCGATGGAGCCCAGCGCACCGGCGCAGGCCACAGGGTTGCCGCCGTAGGTGCCGCCCAGGCCGCCCGCGTGCGGGGCGTCCATGATCTCGGCGCGGCCGGTGACGGCGGCCAGCGGCAGACCGCCGGCGATGCCCTTGGCGGTGGTGATCAGGTCCGGGACGATGCCCTCGTCCTCACACGCGAACCACTGGCCGGTGCGGCAGAAGCCGGACTGGATCTCGTCCGCGACGAAGACGATGCCGTTGTCGTTGGCGAACTTCACGATCGCCGGCAGGAAGCCCTTGGCCGGCTCGATGAAGCCGCCCTCGCCGAGCACCGGCTCGATGATGATCGCGGCGACGTTCTCGGCGCCGATCTGCTTGGTGATCTGGTCGATCGCCTGGGCGGCGGCCTCGGGGCCGCAGTTCTCGGCACCGGTGGGCCAGCGGTAGCCGTAGGCGACCGGGACGCGGTAGACCTCGGGGGCGAACGGGCCGAAGCCGTTCTTGTACGGCATGTTCTTCGCCGTCAGCGCCATGGTGAGGTTGGTGCGGCCGTGGTAGCCGTGGTCGAAGACGACGACGGCCTGGCGCTTGGTGTACGCACGGGCGATCTTGACGGCGTTCTCGACGGCCTCGGCGCCGGAGTTGAACAGGGCCGACTTCTTGGCGTGGTCGCCCGGGGTCAGCTCGGCGAGCGCCTCGCAGACCTCCACGTAGCCCTCGTACGGGGTGACCATGAAGCAGGTGTGGGTGAAGTCGGCGAGCTGCGCGGTGGCGCGGCGCACGACGGCCTCGGCGGAGCCGCCGACCGAGGTCACGGCGATGCCGGAGCCGAAGTCGATCAGACGGTTGCCGTCGACGTCCTCCAGGATGCCGCCGTCCAGGCGCGCGGTGAAGACGGGCAGTACGGAGCCCACGCCGCCGGCGACCGTCTCCAGGCGGCGGGCCTGCAGCTCCTGCGACTTGGGACCGGGGATCGCGGTGACGAGCTTGCGCTCCTGCGGGACAGCAGTCATGGAGGGCTCCTGGGGGTGTTTTCGGACGCACTTGTGTCTTTGTCCGCAGGCTAGGCCCGGGGGAGGGGGTAAGGCATGCTCCGTTCGGGAGTGGTCTGCGCGTGTCCTTGTCCGCGGCGGCCATAGGAAGGGCGCGGCGCACGCCCCGCGGTCGCGCGGCGACACCGGCCGGTACCGGCCCGGATCCGCCGCCGGCCAACTACATTGAGCGACGCAGCGCAGGCACGGGCAGGGGGGCAGGGTTTCATGGACACCGAGGGCACGCCGCACGGCACCGGCGAGAGGCGGCCGCCGCACGGCGGACAGGTCCCGCGGCCCGCCGGCCCGCCGCCGGTCCCCGCCGTGCCGCCCGCCCCCGCGGCTCCGCCGACCGCACCGCCCGCCGCGACCTCTGCACCGCCCGCCGCGGCCTCTGCACCGCCCGCCGCACCACTCGCGGCACCCTCCGCGGCGCAGCCCGCGGCGGTGCCCGCGCAGTCCGCGCCCGGGTTGCCGCCCAAGCCGGGCCGCGCCCCCGGCGCCGGGCCCTCCCTCGCCGACTGGCTCCGCACCCCCCGCGTCCCCGACGGGCCGGGCACGTGGTCGTACGGGCACCGGCCCCGCCCCGCCGAGGAGCCGGAGCGCACCCCGACCCGCCAGCTCGTCAGCGGGGCCCTGATCGCCCTGCTCGCCGGGCTGCTGTTGTGGTCCCTGCTGTGGAACGGCTACCTGGGCGGCTTCTGGCTCTGGCCGCTCTACATGTTCACGCCCGACTCCTGGGCCGGGACGATGCCGTCCGTCGTCGCCGCCTACATCTGGTACGGCCTCGTCGGCCTCACCCTCGCCGTCGGCTTCGGCCGCCTCGGCCGCTGGCCCGAGCTGGCCCGCCGCGTCCTCGGCAGCCGCCCCGTCCAGGCCGTCACCACCGTGCACACCGCCCCCGAGCGGCCCGAGCCGGGCGGCCCGGAGGACCCGGCCGGCTGGCCCCAGCTGCGGCAGGCCGGGCTCCCGGACCTCGCCGACCGGCTCGCCGACGAGGTCGCCTCGGGCCGGATGAACGACGTGGACTTCACCCGCATCCGGCGCGCCTGGGACTCCGTGCGCGCCGATCCCTCGCGGGCCGTGGCCTTCGCCGGAGCCGTGCGGGACAAGGGCGCCGCCGCCTGCCTCCACCCCTCCGGCGCCCGCGACCTGCCCGCCCGGGCCGCCCGGCACGACCTGCTGGCCCGGCAGGTGCTGCTCGGCACCGTCGACCCCGGCGAGCGCAACCCGTACGGCCGCCGCGGCACCCGCCTCGCCCTCGACCCCTCCGTGCTCGGCACCTCGCTGCTCGCCGTCGGCCCCTCCGGCGCGGGCAAGACCGACCGCCTCGTCCGGCCCGTCGTCGAATCCCTCGCCCTCCAGGCCCTCGCCGGACAGGCCGCCGTCATCGCCGTCGCCTCGGCCGGCACCCGCCTCGGCCCCGACGACGGCTTCGACGTCGTGGTCCGCGTCGGCGATCCCGACTCCGTCTACGACCTCGACCTCTACGGCGGCACCACCGACCCCGACGAGGCCGCGACCCTGCTCGCCGAGGCCTTCGTCGGCGACGTTCCCGGCCTCGAGGTGCGGCGCGCCGCGACCGCCCTGGCCCAGCTCCTCGGCCCGTTCCGGACCGCGTACGGCCGCTTCCCCGCCGTGCCGGAACTGCGCGAGCTCCTCGACCGGGTGCCCGGCGCCCTCGACGGGCTGCGCGCCGACCTCGACGCCGCCGGGCAGCACGTCATGCTCCGCGAGCTCGCCGCCCGCGACCGGCAGCACGGCACCCACGGCGACCCCGGACCGGCCCTCGCCGACCGGGTGGCCCTGCTGGACCGGCCCGCGTTCGCCGGCTTCTTCGACACCACCGGCCAGGGGCGACCCTTCTCCCTGCGCACCCTGGAACACCCGCTGCGGGTCCGCATCGACCTGCCCGAGCGCGGGCACGCCGACGCCTCCCGGATCCTGGCCCGGCTGCTCCTCGCACAGTTCAACGCCTCCGCCGCCGCCCGCACGGACCGGTCCCTGTTCGCCTTCCTCGCCTTCGACGACGCCTCGCACACCCTCACCCCGCAGACCGTCCGCGGCCTGCAGCGGCTGCGCTCGGCCCACGCGGGCGTCCTGCTCGCCCTGCGCACCCTGGACGACGTGCCCGAGGCGCTGCGCACCCCGCTGCTCGGCGCGGTCGGCTGCCGGATGGCCTTCTCCGGCGTCACCACCTGGGACGGCAAGCGCTTCGCGGAGGCGTGGGGCACCGAGTGGGTGGAGACCCGCGACGTCACCCACCGGACCGTCTTCGCCGACCAGCCCCTCACCCGGGCCGTGCACGCCTTCCGCAAGCTCGTCACCGGCAAGGCCGTCACCACGGACGCGGTGACCGTACGGCAGGTGGAGCGCGAACGCTGGTCGGCCTCCGACCTCGCGCACGCCGTCCCGCCGGGGCACGCGGTGCTGTCGCTGACCTCGGTGCAGGGGGAGCGGGCGGCCCCGCTGCTGGTCCGGCTCGCCGGGACCGGCTGAGCGAACCCGTACGGGGTGGCAGAATCGAGGAGAGTCGTTCGTACGGCACGGCGAAAATCACCGGTATCACCGGATCGTTCCCCCGCTCCCCCCGCTCCCCGTCTAAGGCCCCTGGTACCCGATGCCGCTCACCCTCGCCTCACTCGTCCAGCACTCGGCGCTCAAGCTCAGCGTCCGGGCCGGGGAGGGCCGCCTGGACACCCCGGTGCGCTGGGCCCACGTCAGCGAGCTCGCCGACCCCGTCCCCTACATGGAAGGCGGGGAACTCCTCCTCATCACCGCGATGAAGCTGGACGCCGACGATCCGCAGGAGATGCGCCGCTACGTCCGCCGGCTCGCCGCGGCCGGCGTCGTCGGCATCGGCTTCGCCGTCGGCGTGAACTACGAGGAGATCCCGCAGGCGCTCGTCGACGCCGCCCGCGCGGAGGACCTCCCGCTGCTGGAGGTGCCCCGCCGAACCCCGTTCCTCGCCATCAGCAAGGCCGTCTCCGCGGCCCTCGCCGCCGACCAGTACCGGGCCGTCACCGCCGGCTTCGAGGCGCAGCGCGAGCTGACCCGGGCCGCCCTCGCCGCCGACGGGCCCGCCGAGCTGCTGGCCCGGCTGGCCGCGCACGTGCACGGCTGGGCCGCCCTCTACGACACCTCCGGCGCCGTCGTCGCCGCCGCCCCGGAGTGGGCCGCACGCCGGGCCGCCCGGCTCACCCCGGACGTGGAGCGGCTGCGCGAGCGCCCGGCCCCGGCCAGCGCCGTGGTCGGCGGCGCCGAGGACCGCGTCGAGCTCCAGTCGCTGGGCACCGGCCGGCGGGCCCGCGGGGCCCTCGCCGTGGGCACCGGGGCGCCCCTCGGCACCGCCGAGCGGTACGCCGTCCACTCCGCGGTGGCCCTGCTCACCCTGACCACCGAGCGCTCGCGGTCGCTGCACGACGCCGAGTCCCGGCTGGGGGCGGCGGTGCTGCGGATGCTGCTGGCCGGGGAGGCCGAGCACGCGCGGACCGTGGCCGGCGACCTCTACGGCAGCCTGCTGGACGCACCGTTCCGGTTGGTCGTGGCCGAGCCGGCGCTGCCGGGGACCGCACAGCCCCAGGGCTTCGCCCAGCTGACCGACACCATGGAGTCGGCCGCCGCCCGCGCCGGGGAGGCGCTGCTCGTGGTGCCCGAGGCGGGCCGGCTGCTGGTGCTGGCCGCCGACGGCGGAGCGGCGGTCCAGGCCTGCGCGGACCACGCCGAGGCCCTCGAATCGCGGCGCGGCCGCGAGGCCACCGGGCCGGAACCGGACGAACTGGTGATCGGGATGTCCGGCCCCGCCGACCCGTCGGGCGTGGCGGCGGCGCACAAGCAGGCCGACCAGGCGCTGGCCGTGGCCCGGCGCCGCGGCCGCCCGATGGTGGAGCACGAGGACCTGGCCGCCGGATCGGTGCTCCCGCTGCTCGCCGACGAGGCCGTACGGGCCTTCGCGGACGGCACGCTGCGGGCGCTGCGCGAGCACGACGAGAAGGGCCGCGGCGACCTGGAGGCCTCCCTCAAGGCCTGGCTGTCGCGGCACGGCCAGTGGGACGCGGCGGCGGCCGACCTCGGCGTGCACCGGCACACCCTGCGCTACCGGATGCGGCGGGTGGAGGAGATCCTGGGCCGCTCCCTGGACGACCCGGACGTCCGCATGGAACTGTGGCTCGCCCTCAAGGCGTCCGCGCCGGTGTCGTAGCCGCAGCACGGGGCCCCACGCGCGGGCTCCGGCGGAAAACACTGCCAAACCGGCGAAGCCGGGCGCGGAGGTTCTCCACCACGGACAAGCCACAGAGCGGGCGCGCCGCCCTACCGTGAGAGGGACAGGCGGCGCGCCGCGCCGTACCGCACTTCCGAAGGGCCGGGACCCGCATGACCTCCACCCACGCCTTCTGGCTCGCCGGTCGCCCGGCCACCGGCGAGGACAGCTTCGACGTCCACAACCCGTGGGACGGCCGTCTCGTCGGCACCGTCAGCGTGCCGACCGACGCCCAGGTCGAAGAGGCCGTGGCCGCGGCCCACGCCGTGACGGCGGAGTTCTCCGCGACCCCCGCCCACGTCCGCGCCGCCGCCCTGGACCACGTGTCCAAGCGACTCGTCGAGCGCACCGAGGAGATCGCCCAGGTGATCTCCGCCGAGAACGGCAAGCCCATCAAGTGGGCCCGCGGCGAGGTCGGCCGCGCCGTGTCCGTGTTCCGCTTCGCCGCCGAGGAAGCCCGCCGCTTCAACGGCGGAGAGGCCCAGCGCCTGGACACCGACGCCGGCGGCGTCGGCCGCCTGGCCCTGACCCGCCGCTTCGTCAAGGGCCCGGTCCTCGGCATCGCGCCGTTCAACTTCCCGCTGAACCTGTGCGCCCACAAGGTGGCCCCCGCCATCGCCGTCGGCGCGCCGATCATCCTGAAGCCGGCCCCGGCCACCCCGCTCTCCGGCCTCATCCTCGGTGAACTGCTCGCCGAGACCGACCTCCCGGCCGGCTCCTGGTCGGTCCTGCCGGTCGCCAACGACAAGATGCCGGCCCTGGTCCAGGACGACCGCCTGCCCGTCATCTCCTTCACCGGCTCCGACAAGGTCGGCTACGCCATCCAGCAGTCGGTGCCGCACAAGCACTGCACCCTGGAGCTCGGCGGCAACGCCGCCGCCGTCGTCCTCGACGACTGGTCCTCCGAGACCGACCTGGACTGGGCCGCCACCCGCATCGCGACCTTCTCCAACTACCAGGCCGGCCAGTCCTGCATCTCCGTGCAGCGCGTGATCGCCGACGCCTCCGTCTACGACCGCCTCGTCGAGAAGGTCGTCGCGAAGGTCCAGGCGCAGGTCACCGGCGACCCCGCGGACGACGCCACCGACGTCGGCCCGCTGGTCTCCGAGGACGCCGCCAAGCGCGTCGAGTCCTGGGTCGACGAGGCCGTCTCCGCCGGCGCCAAGCTGCTCACCGGCGGCAAGCGCGAGGGCGCCTCGTACGAGCCGACCGTCCTCGCCGACCTGCCCGACGGCGTCACCCTCGCCTGCGAGGAGGTCTTCGGGCCGGTCCTCACCCTGCACCGGGTCGAGAACACGGACGAGGCCTTCGCCAAGGTCAACGACTCCAAGTTCGGCCTGCAGACCGGCGTGTTCACCCACGACGTCCAGACCGCGTTCCGCGCCCACCGCGAGCTCGAGGTCGGCGGCGTGATCATCGGTGACGCGCCGTCCTACCGCGCCGACCAGATGCCCTACGGCGGCGTCAAGCAGTCGGGTGTCGGCCGCGAGGGCGTCCGCTACGCGATGGACGACTACACGTACGAGCGAGTCCTGGTCCTGACCGGCCTGAACATCTGATTTCGTACGTCCACCTGGCTGACGGCCGGAGCCCACTGTGCGGGGGCTCCGGCCGTCCCCTTTTGCCCCCGCCCCCCACCCGGCGTTCCCCCGCCCGGCCCACCCAAGCTTTTCCCGGGCGGATGAAAGGGGTACGACTCCCAGGTAGCACTCGCTGGTAGTCAGAAGCGTCCCCAATCGGCGGCGAGGTGAGCCCCCTCATGTCCGCAACACAACCCGCACAGCCCAAGGTGACCGAGCGCGACGCACGGCAGGTCGCGGAGGCGGCCAGGGAACAGGACTGGCACAAACCGAGCTTCGCCAAGGAACTCTTCCTCGGCAGGTTCCGCCTCGACCTGATCCACCCGCACCCGCAGCCCTCCGACGAGGACGTCCGGCGCGGCGAGGCCTTCCTCGCCCGGCTCAGGGAGTTCTGCGAGACCGCCGTCGACGGCCCCCGCATCGAGCGGGAGGCGCGGATCCCCGACGAGACCGTGCGCGGGCTCAAGGAGCTCGGCGCCCTCGGCATGAAGATCGACCCCAAGTACGGGGGCCTCGGCCTGACCCAGGTGTACTACAACAAGGCGCTGGCCCTCGTCGGCTCGGTCAGCCCCGCCATCGGCGCGCTGCTCTCCGCCCACCAGTCGATCGGCGTCCCGCAGCCGCTGAAGATGTTCGGCACCCAGGAGCAGAAGGAAACTTTCCTCCCGCGCTGCGCCACCACCGCCATCAGCGCCTTCCTGCTCACCGAACCGGACGTCGGCTCCGACCCGGCCCGGCTGGCCACCACCGCCGTCCCGGACGGCGACGACGCGTACGTCCTCGACGGCGTGAAGCTGTGGACCACCAACGGCGTCGTCGCGGACCTCCTCGTCGTGATGGCCCGGGTGCCCGCCTCGGAGAACCACCGCGGCGGGATCACCGCCTTCGTCGTCGAGGCGGACTCGCCCGGCATCACCGTCGAGCACCGCAACGCCTTCATGGGCCTGCGCGGCCTGGAGAACGGCGTCACCCGCTTCCACCGGGTCCGCGTCCCCGCCTCACAGCGCATCGGCGCCGAGGGAGCCGGCCTGAAGATCGCGCTGACCACCCTCAACACCGGCCGGCTGTCCCTGCCCGCCATGTGCGTCGGCGCCGGCAAGTGGTGCCTGAAGATCGCCCGCGAGTGGTCCGGAGTCCGCGAGCAGTGGGGCCGCCCGGTCGCCCGCCACGAAGCCGTCGGCGCCAAGATCTCCTTCATCGCCGCCACCACCTTCGCGCTGGAATCCGTCGTCGACCTCGCCTCCCAGATGGCCGACGAGGACCGCAACGACATCCGCATCGAGGCGGCCCTCGCCAAGCTCTACGGCTCCGAGATGGCCTGGCTCATGGCCGACGAGCTCGTCCAGATCCGCGGCGGACGCGGCTTCGAGACGGCCGAGTCCCTCGCCGCCCGCGGCGAGCGCGCCGTCCCCGCCGAACAGATGCTGCGCGACCTGCGCATCAACCGGATCTTCGAGGGCTCCACGGAGATCATGCACCTGCTGATCGCCCGCGAGGCCGTCGACGCCCACCTGTCGGTCGCCGGCGACCTCATCGACCCCGACAAGGACCTCGGCGACAAGGCCAGGGCCGGAGCCCGCGCCGCCGGGTTCTACGCCCGCTGGCTGCCCAAACTCGCCACCGGCCCCGGCCAGGTCCCCGGCAGCTACCGGGAGTTCCACCCCGCCGGCCACCCCGACCTCTCCGCCCACCTGCGCCACGTGGAGCGCAGCGCCCGCAAGCTCGCCCGGTCGACGTTCTACGCCATGTCCCGCTGGCAGGGCCGGATGGAGACCAAACAGGGCTTCCTCGGCCGGATCGTCGACATCGGCGCCGAGCTCTTCGCGATGAGCGCGGCCTGCGTCCGCGCCGAGCACCTGCGCGCCACCGGCGACCACGGCCGCGAGGCCTACCAGCTGGCCGACGCCTTCTGCCGGCAGTCCCGCATCCGCGTCGAGGAGCTCTTCGGGCGGCTCTGGAGCAACACCGACGACCTGGACCGCAAGGTCGTCGCCGGGGTCCTCGCCGGCAGCTACACCTGGCTGGAAGAGGGCGTCCTCGACCCCTCCGGCGACGGCGCGTGGATCGCCGACGCCACCCCCGGCCCGTCTACCCGGGAAAACGTGCACCGTCCCTTCCGCTGACCTGCGATCATCGCCGGGCGCCGGTCGAGGCGTACACGGCCGGCGACGGGGAATCGGATGCATGTGAACGCGGACAGGGAGAGCCGGCGGCTCGCCTGGTGCGTGGCGCTGCTGCTGCGCCACGCACCGGACGCCGTCGCCGCCGAGGTCCTCGGGCGGCTCGACGCCCCCACCCGCCGCTACCTGTGCCGGGACGAGTACCTCCCGGCACCCGTCGTCACCCTGCTGCTGCGGGACGGCAGCGCCGAGGACCGCGCCACCGTCGCCCGCAACCCGCACGTGCTCGGCCGGCCGCTGCCCGGGCTGCCCGGCCCCGCCCGGTACGCCGCCCGCCCCGGCCCCCCGCCCGCCCTGCTCGCCACCCTCGGCGCCGAGCTCGGACGGGCGCCGCAGCCCCCGCTGACCGGCGCCGAGGTGATCGACCTGCTGCGCCGGCACGGCCGCCGCCGACCGCGGATCCCGCTCGACGTCCTCGCCCTGGAACACGAGCTCGACCCCGCCCTGCTGCTGCGCGAGCACGCCCGCTCCCCACTGCCGCCCGGATCCGCAGAGGCGCTGCTGCTGGTCGGCGGGCTCGACCGGCAGGCCTGCCTCGCCCTCCTCGACACCCGCGCGCAGGACGCGTACGGACCCGGCTGGCACCGGCCCGCGGTCCGTGCCGTCCGCGCCGGCACCCTCACCTTCGACGAACTCGCGGCCGCCGTGGCACCCGCCCACCGCACCCTGCTCCTCGGACAGCAGCACGCCGCCGGAAGCCTGGGCTGGAACCTCGCCGAGCGGGCCGGAATGCGCTCCGCCCTGACCCGGGTGCTGCGCCCGGCGCTCGGGGACGACCCGCGGCTGTGGGCCGAACTCCGCCGCCACGCCCCCGGATTCCGCGGCACCCTGCCCGAGCTGGCCGCCGCGGTGACCGCCGGGGCCGCACCCCGCCCGTACCCCGGGGGCGGGATACCCGGCCTCGCGCAGGCCGTCGACGCCCTCGCCCCCGGCTCCGCACGGCCGGCCGCCGACGGCGTCGACCGCGAGCTGGCCCTCGCCAGCCTCGGGGTGCCCAACGCCATGGGCGACCTGCGCGAGGACGTCCGCTGGGTCCGCGCCTGCCTGGACCGCGGCGTGCTGACCGGCACCGACGTCGTCCGCCACAAGGCACCCGCCGCCTGGGCCCTGGACGAGGACCACTGGCTCGGCGACACCGACCACCCCGACCGGCACGACCGGCCCGGGGCCGTCCTCGCCGCCCGCGCCGAGGCCGACCGGTTGTGCGACGCCGCCCTCGGCACCGACGCCGGCGCCTGGTGGGCCGCCGCCCTCGCCCTGCCCGACTGCGTCGGCACCCTGCCCGAACTGCTCGCCGACGTACTGCGCGGGGACCCGGGCGGGGACGCCCGTGGGGACTCCGTGTCCGAGCGCTCCTGAGTTGCCGCCACAATGGGGGAATGAGCGACAGTCCAGCCCCCCTCGCCGATCCGCACCTCCTCTTCGACGCCGCGGCCGGCCGCCGGGACGTCGTCGTCCTCGGCTCCACCGGGTCGATCGGCACCCAGGCCATCGACCTGGCCCTGCGCAACCCGGACCGGTTCCGGGTGACGGCGCTCTCCGCCGCCGGCGGGCGCCCGGGGCTGCTGGCCGAGCAGGCCCGGCAGCTGCGGGTCGACACCGTGGCCGTGGCCCGCGAGGACGCCGTACCGGCCCTGAAAGAGGCGCTGAGCGCCGCCTACGGAGCCTCCGAGCCGCTGCCCGAGATCCTGGCCGGGCCGGACGCCGCGACCGACCTGGCCGGCTCCGCGTGCCACACCGTCCTCAACGGCATCACCGGCTCCATCGGCCTCGCCCCGACCCTCGCCGCGCTCCGGGCGGGTCGGACCCTCGCCCTGGCCAACAAGGAGTCGCTGATCGTCGGCGGTCCGCTGGTCAAGGAGCTCGCGCAGCCCGGGCAGATCATCCCGGTCGACTCCGAGCACGCCGCCCTCTTCCAGGCCCTCGCCGCCGGCACCCGGGCCGACGTCCGCAAGCTCGTCGTCACCGCCTCGGGCGGCCCGTTCCGCGGCCGGACCCGCGCCGAGCTGGAGTCCGTCACCGTCGAGGACGCGCTCGCGCACCCCACCTGGGCCATGGGCCCGGTCATCACGGTCAACTCGGCGACCCTGGTCAACAAGGGGCTGGAGGTCATCGAGGCGCACCTGCTCTACGACATCCCGTTCGACCGCATCGAGGTCGTCGTCCACCCCCAGTCGTACGTCCACTCGATGGTGGAGTTCTCCGACGGCTCCACCCTCGCCCAGGCCACCCCGCCGGACATGCGCGGCCCGATCGCCATCGGCATCGGCTGGCCGCAGCGGGTCCCGGACGCCGCCCCCGCCTTCGACTGGACGAAGGCGTCGACGTGGGAGTTCTTCCCGCTCGACACCGAGGCCTTCCCGGCCGTGGACCTGGCCCGGCACGTGGGCACGCTCGGCTCCACCGCCCCCGCCGTGTTCAATGCGGCGAACGAGGAGTGCGTGGACGCGTTCCTGGCCGGTCGGCTGCCGTTCACAGCAATCATGGATACGGTCTCTGCCGTGGTCGATGAGCACGGGACGCCGGACACGGGAACTTCCCTGACCGTGGAGGACGTCCTCGAAGCGGAGACCTGGGCCAGGGCCCGGGCACGGGAGATGGCGGCACGAGCCGCCGTGGAGGCGCGCGCATGACAGCACTCATGACGGTGCTCGGCATACTCATCTTCGTATTCGGGCTGCTCGTCTCGATCGCCTGGCACGAGCTGGGCCACCTCTCCACGGCCAAACTCTTCGGCATCCGCGTGCCCCAGTACATGGTCGGCTTCGGCCCGACCATCTGGTCCCGGCACAAGGGCGAGACGGAGTACGGGATCAAGGCCATCCCGATGGGCGGCTACATCCGCATGATCGGGATGTTCCCGCCCGGCGACGACGGCAAGATCACCGCCCGGTCGACGTCCCCGTTCCGCTCGATGATCGAGGACGCCCGCTCGGCGGCGTACGAGGAGCTCCAGGCGGGCGACGAGACGCGGCTGTTCTACACGCGCAAGCCGTGGAAGCGCGTCATCGTGATGTTCGCCGGCCCGTTCATGAACCTGGTGCTGGCACTCGCGGTCTTCTTCGGCGTCTGGACGACCTTCGGCGTCAACCAGACCACCACGAAGATCGCCAGCGTCTCGCCGTGCGTCATCCAGCAGAGCGAGAAGCGCGAGGTCTGCAAGGACGGCGACCCCGTCGCCCCCGCCAAGGCCGCCGGCCTGCGGGCGGACGACCGGATCGTCGCCTTCAACGGCCGCGCCGTCTCCGACTGGTCCGTCCTGCAGAAGCGCATCCGCGACACCGTCGGCCCCGCCACCGTCACCGTCGAGCGGGACGGGCAGCGCCTGACCCTGCCCGTCACGCTGATCGAGAACCGGGTCGCCAGGACCGACGGCCACGGCGGCTACGTCAAGGGCGAGTACGTCACGGCCGGCTGGCTCGGCTTCAGCCCGAAGAACGAGACCACGCCCCTGACCTTCGGCCAGTCCGTCAGCCACATGGGCGAGGAGGTCGACCGGAGCCTGGAGGGGCTGCTCAAGCTGCCCGCCAAGATCCCGGGGCTGTGGAACGCCGCCTTCGACGGCGCCGAGCGCGAACCCGACTCCCCGATGGGCATCGTGGGCGCGGCCCGGATCAGCGGCGAGATCGCCACCCTCGACATCCCCGCCACGGACCGGCTGGTGTTCTTCCTCCAGCTCGTCGGCTACTTCAACCTCTCCCTGTTCCTGTTCAACATGCTCCCGCTGCTGCCGCTCGACGGCGGGCACATCGCGGGCGCCCTGTGGGAGTCGGTGCGGCGCACCGTGGCCAAGGTGTTCCGGCGGCCCGACCCCGGCCCGTTCGACGTGGCCAGGCTGATGCCCGCCGCGTACGTGGTGGCCGGCGTCTTCGTCTGCTTCACGCTGCTCGTCCTCGTGGCCGACGTGGTGAACCCGATCAAGATCACCTGATTCGACCGCATGTGCGCCGGGTGGGGGGGGGGGGGGGGGGGGGGGGGGGGGGGGGGGGGGGGGGGGGGGGGGGGGGGGGGGGGGGGGGGGGGGGGGGGGGGGGGGGGGGGGGG